>JAWCRP010000030.1:0-10734 GCA_038869175.1 Candidatus Nitrosotenuis sp.
TCAAACGGCATCGACTTCGTATCCATTCCTGCAAGGCGCGGGTCGTTCATTACTTTGGCATTTACTCTATCACGGTGGGCGCGGGATTTGAATACAATCCATGAAAATACCACCGTTTCGCCAGGTTTTAGCCTGATTTTTTTCGGAAATGGCACTGCCATTTTGATATTAAGGTCCGCCAACGCACTCGCGGAATTCTAATGCACCATGCTCAATCCAGATTTTGCCTGCCTTGTGGGCAAGTTTTCTGTACGCTTCAATTTTTCGCCTTGAAATCGGTAGTACAAATCCATCCACGTATCGGGCCTTGCTTTTTGCCATGAGATTTTAGAACATATACGATATTTGACTTTAAGGCCGTTTATGCAGTGTTTGGGATTTTTTCTCTTGTCTGGACTATTGCAATCTCTACAGTTTCAAGAGGGTCATCGACTTGGTTTCTTTTAATTGAAAATAATTTTGGCTTTTCAAAATCTTTTGTGCAATCAGGACAGGCATACACCAATACTCGATGCTCATTTGGAGCCTTTGGATTGGACAGATGTGGGTAGTAAGTAAGTCTACCACCGCAATCAACACAATATCTGTTGGCCCTTCTAGTTCTGGCCAATGTAGATCTCCTGCACTATTCATGATATGCGATCAGATATTAGATCGCAATGGTCTAACAGAATATACACAAATGGTTGTAACGATCAATATTTCTAAATTCGAATTTAGAAATATTAGCAATTTGGACCAACCCGAATAGTTAATTTGCGCACTATCATAAGAATTTGAATGTTTCAGAATTCGAGTTTAGAAAGATAATGGCGCCACCCGTCAGACTTGAACTGACGACCCCCTGATTAACAGTCAGGCGCTCTACCACGCTGAGCTAGGGTGGCACCAGACTTTGTCGTTGACGCAAGCGATTTAATTCTTGTGTTAATTGATTCTATCAAGTAAAACTAGAATCGTTTTTAAAATTTGTAAAAAGATGTTATTTTTCGATTCCTTTTTCCTTGTAGAATTGATAAATTCCATCAAGGAAGACACGATGATCTTTGTTTTTCACCTTGGTCTGAGCCTGTATGTCTGCAGCAGTCTGAGTCACATCGCTTAGTACTGGGCCAGTTAGTACCACCTCGTCACCTTTTGAGGTGACCTTGGTCTGCCCTCGGATCTTTGCAACTCTTGGAGCGCGTTCACCTTGGAAGTTCTCCACAAGAACTAGACCATCTTTTGTCTTAACAGTGATTGGAAAATGGGCGTAAACTATCTTCATTTTAATTGTATATCCACTAACTACGCCCTCACACAAAGTCCTAATTATCGAAAGCGCAGTATTTGCAATTGCAAAGTATTTCTTTCTAGAGTTTAGTGCCTTTACTCGGACTTTGTTCTCTTTAACCTCAAGTTCCACCGGGATTTTTTTAAAGTTCTTGTATGTTTTGCCTTTTGGACCTTCCACATATAGCATATTTTTTTTCAGTGTGACTTTGACGTCTTTTGGAACATCAAATGTCGCTTCAAAGATCTCTACCTGCTTAGTAGACATATCCTAATAGGAACCCTCCAATTCCTTTGTTTGCTGCTTCATGATGTGACATTACGCCCTGATTTGTAGTTACAATCAGCATTCCTTTATTGTATGATGGGAGATACTGTTGCTCCCAGTCGTTGAATTCACCTTTTTTTACCTTGAATCTTGGGGTGATTGCACCGCATTTTGTTATGTGGGCAAGCAAATGGATCTTGAATTTTCCGCCTCTTTTGTCTTCGATGTGCTCAAATTCGCCTATGTAGTTATGTTTTTGAAGTGTTTTAAGAACCTCGATTGCGACCTTTGATGTAGGCAGGATTATACATTCGGTCCTTCGTCTTGCCTCATTGTTATACAACGTGTTAAACAGGTTTGCGATGATATTAGTTGCCGGCATTTATCTCACCTGTATTTTTCAAAGCCCAATGATGTTGCTACCTCTCTGAAGCATCGTCTGCAAATCATAAGTTGATATTTTTGTATTACTGCAGTGTAATCCCCGCACCGCTTGCACCATCTGGAGCCTTTTCCAAATTCGTGTTTTTTTCTTCCAGTGTGCTCATAGGATCTATCTTTCATTATACGATTTCCACCCCAAACTCCCTAGATAAAAACTGCTGGGCTTCTTCCCTAGATATTCGATGCTTTGTGCCAACACTTGCCTTGTGTCTACTTCTGAATCTTATGCTAAATCCAGGTCTTGCAAGTGATATTGCCGCCTCCAATCCTAGAATTCCAATTTGCGGGTCGTATTTTATGCCTGGAATATCAATGTGTTCCTTAATTCCAA
Organism: Candidatus Nitrosotenuis sp.; assembly: GCA_038869175.1. GTDB lineage: Archaea > Thermoproteota > Nitrososphaeria > Nitrososphaerales > Nitrosopumilaceae > Nitrosotenuis. The sequence goes on from JAWCRP010000030.1 coordinate 2,316, forward strand.
ATGACATGTTACCAAAATCATCAAACGATCTGCCTTTGATTTTGTTGCCTACTGCTGCAAATAGTCTTTTTAGAAGTTGTGCTGCATCATCACCCCTAACAGTTACAGCCACACCGATTGGCTCGCCCTTTCTTACTCCCCAGTCTCGTTGAGTGCCCTTGGCATCACGTGCGCATGATTTTTTTCCAGAGATAGAGTCCAGCGCTTTTTTGGCAACCTCAATTGCATCACCGGATCTACCAACGCCCATATTCAAAACTACTTTTTCTAATCTGATTTTTTTCATCATATTTTCTTCTGCCATAGTATCACCCTATTTGAATCACAGGTTCCTTTTTGCCAACGGCAATTACAAGGTCTGCCGGTATCTCGATTTCACGTTGCCCAAATGAAAGCAGTGCACGTCTTGGAAGTACAAATGTGCCTTCTTTTATCTCTTTGACGTCGGCAATTTGTCCGGCGTTAATTCCTTTGGTTACAAGAACCTTTGCACCTGCCTCAAGCTTTATTACTTCTTTGATCTTTTGCTCTGGAATTTGTAATAAACATGAATCGCCAACGCTTACTTTTTCATCAGTAACTAAAGAGCGGCCATCATGGAAGCCAATCTGTGTCTTTCCTGCTCTTATGGTTGTCTTGCTAGTTACCTTGGCCAGTTTTACTGATTTTTCAGAGCTTTTAATTTTTAGTGGGTACAGTATACGCCCATTTCCTGGAACAAGTCGATATACATCTGAAACTCCATCCAGTTCAACAACATCCATCAATCCAATGCCATGATGAATTGATTTTCTTTGTACGCCATCTACTTTGACTTTGCCGTTGTAGATTGCATAATGAGCCTCACGTGCAGTTGTTACTAGTTTAAGCATATCTCTTAGAAATACCTGTGTTGGAACTGAGGCTGCCTTTGCATGAGGGCCAGGACGGACAGTAGTTACGAATCTTGGCTTCTTTCTTGATATTCCCCAGAACATTGGAGCCATTTGTCTTTTGAGTTTCTTACTTCCTGCTACACTAGGCATTACTTATCCTCCTTTGCTGGTTTTTTGGTTGCTTTTGATTCTTTACTTTCTTTTGGTTCTGACTTTTTCTCTACTGGTTTGGATTCTTTTTTCTCCTTGTTTTCATTTGATTTTGCGCTTGGTGTCTTGGTGTCGCTTGCAGTCTTGTTAGTTTTTCCCTCAAGCTTGTTTATTCTCCACTTGTCTTCAGTATTCAGATCAGTTACCAATAGATTTGATGTGTGAATGTAAATGTCAAGATTTCCCCCTTTGAGTTTTTCCTTCTTTATTCCCTCTATTGCAACGCTGCTTTTTTCAGTTGAAACCTGAGTTACTTTGCCTGAGACACCTTTGAACTCTCCCCTCAACACCTTTACCGTGTCACCTTCGGTTACACGTACGCTTCTTTTGTTGTATTTTTTGCGAAGATCATCAGATAGATGCCCACACATTAATTTTGATCTGATAAACGCAGATGCCTGATATATTGTACGATTGCGAACTGTTGTTGGCTTCATCTCATACCACCATCGATGCCAGATTTGCTACTCTTGGCCATTTTTCTGATGCTTCTGCTGCAACTGGGCCCTTGATATCGGTTCCTTTGATTTCTCCCTCAGGTGTGACAAGCACTGCGGCATTATCCTCAAATGAAACTCGAACTCCATTTAGTCTTCGAATTGGGTACTTTTGTCGGATTATGACTGCACCAAAAATCTGTTTTCTTAATTCCGCAGGACCTTTCTTTACAACTACGTTTACAAAGTCTCCCACCGCAGCAGCTGGTAATCTGGATGTTCTCGTCTTTGCTCTTTTTACCATTATAATTTCCAAGATTTTTGCGCCTGTGTTATCTGCGCACGTAATTCTTGCACCAAGTGGAAGTGATCTTGTCACATAGGGCCTAAACTCTTGTACGCCCTTGGCAGATACTGCACGACTTTTTCCTGCAGACATTTTAGGACTTTACCTCCACAACTACAAACGATACTGATTTTGCGATTGGTCTGCATTCGGCAGCAACCACTGTTGTTCCCTCTTTTATCTCAAGTTTGGCAGATTTGTACGCATGAATCGTGCTTTTACTTCTTGCATATCGCTTGGATTTCTTTATGTAAAGCGGGCTCTCATGCTGTATGACAACGGTATTCTTGTTCTTGGCACTTACTACTTTGCCCTCAAAAAGCTTTCCGCGTACGCTAAGCGGCTTGCCATTATCCATTACAATACCACGATATGATTCAGATTCTTTTGTCATGCTTTCACCTTTATTCTATCCTCTGGCCTCTTTGAGATTTGACTTCCATCAATTATTATGTCTTGGCCATCAAGCACGAATTGCCACTTGTTGTGCTGCTTGGCAATCATTTTTGTTCCAGTTACCGTCTGTAATGCAAACATAGACTTGGTCTCATCCACTATTTGTCCTGACAATCCCAATATCTGCTTGTTTGTAGACTCGACAATAACAGTCTGCAATCCGATTAGCTCATGATTTAGTATGTTTTGGGCTGTGATCATTTCTTTTTCAACTCGTTTAATCTTGTGAGCATTCTTGCGACCTCCTTTCTGTGTGCTCTTATTTTGCCGCTCTCTTTTTTGACAGTACCTTTAGCAGCCTCCATTCTCAGCTTGGAAAGCTCAACTCGTGATTGCTCAAGACGTGATTTAAGATCAACTGCGTTAAGCTCTCTGATGGATTTCATCTTTAATCGGGCCATTACTTTAGTTTCTCCTCCACATCTTCCATTAGATCAAGATTTTCGATCTTCTCTGCAATCAAGTTAACCTCCTCACTTTCAGTCCTTGCTTTGCGTTCCGCTTCTTCTGCAAGTCTTTTTGCCTCACGTTCTGCTTCTCTTTCCAATTCCTTGGCACCTTTTAGTTCAAAGTCTGGAATGTGTCTTTCCTTCTTTGCAATTCTAATTCTTATTCCGATATACCCCATAGGAGTTGGAACGTGTGTGATTGCCTCATCCACCACGATTGATGCTTGGTGTCCTGCACGTGGTAGTATGCCAAGCGAGTGCTTTTCAAATGAGGAACGATCTCCTCTAAGTTTTCCAGATACTGTGATTTGAACTCCCATTGCGCCAGCGTTCATTATCTGTTGTAACGTCCACATTGTAGCTCTTCTAAAGGCAGTTCCACGCGCAATAAGAGATGCAAGTCGATTGCACATCACATTTGATGTCAGTTCCGGCTGAGTAATCTCATTTACTGCAATTTGTGGGTTTTTCAGTCCAAAGTCTTTTTCGAGTTTTTCTGTTAGATCACGTATGCCAGATCCTTTTCTTCCTATCACAATTCCAGGTCTCGTCACATGGAGTACAACTCGCGTTCCAGTTGGAGTCTTTGATATTTCGACATGAGAAAATCCGGCTTCCTTAATTGCATCCTTTAGATAGTCGTTGAGCAGCATCATGTTGTAGTTGTCTTTGATTACATTTTTTACTGATGACATACCTAAGCCTCCCGAGCCACCAGCTCTATATGTGTTAGAACATTGTTCTTTGGAGTCGCCCTGCCTTGTGCTCGAGGGATGAATCTTTTTACAATCACACCTTTGTGTGTTACTGCAGAAACAATTTTGAGTCTATCAAGATCCATTCCTTTGTACTCGGCATTTGCTTCCAGATTATCTAAGAGTTTGATAAATTCAGTTGCGGTTTTTTCTGGATAACGGCCAGACATGACACCGGTGTCCGATTTATGTCCCACTTCATTTTTGTATCTTCTAAATGGAACTGCACGTTTTTTTGCAATCACTTCTTGTAGATAATCACGTGCCTTTTCAATTGAAAGTCCATTGATCATCTTTGCCACCTCACGCGCATGTTTGTGAGATATTGCCTTCTCTCTTGTAGATGCACGTACGTGCTTGGTTGGGTCATAATTTTGAAAAGCGTAACCAAAGTGCGGCATATTTCTCACTTCAATGGGACGTACAGACTAGACCTGGATGCACCTACGCCAGGTGCGCCATGTTGTACACGTTTATTGGTTCTAACATATTCTCCCACATAATGTCCAATCATTTGTGGTGTGATTGTAACTGGGACGAATTCTTTGCCTGAATGTACGTTAATTGTAACACCCACCATATATGGCAGGATTATGAGATCGCGAATGTGAGTTTTAATTGGATTTTTCAGTTTGCCTGCCTTGTCCAATTTGATTTCTTCAATTAGTTTTCTCTTGCCATCGGTGATTCCACGGGTCAGAGATCGCCTCGCTCTGGCAGGAAATATCTCAAACAGTTTTTCAAGCGACATGTTCTGTAGCTGTTCTAGCGGTATTCCTCTATAGTCATATTCCTTAACCATGTTTTATCACCTTTAGAGTTTGAGTTTGTGGCATCATTTATAGCATTCCTATCTTTGTTGCAAGGTCTCTTGCTTTTTCAACGGATTCAAACTTGACAAACGCCTTTTTGCCAGATATTGTCTTTGCAGTATTTACATCAACTGCATCTACTTCATAAAGAGTTTTGATGGCCTCTTTGATCAGGTTTTTGTCAGCTTCTGGGTCTACGATAAAACAGATTCTAGAGTCTTTTTCAATTAAAGCAAACGTTTTTTCTGTAATGTGAGGTCTTAGGACTATCTTGGTTGCTTGATTTGTATTCATTGCATTACCTCCATCAGTTCAAGGTGTGTCGACTTGATCTTCTCAATCTCATTTATTGCAGATTTTGTGTACACTGTAAGCCTGATTGGTTTTGAGCCGGGTGCCAAATCCAGAACGGAAATCTCATTTGCGGCTTTAACATCAACGCCTGGCAATGAACCGCATGCCTTTGCCAGGTTTTTTGGATCCTTAGTTACAAACAAAATACTCTTTCCCACTTTGGTAGATCTGCCTCTTATCACCGACCTTCCAGAACGAGCCTTTCTCTTTTCAAGTCGTTTTATGTCATCAGAGAGATTCAGTGCATCAAGTACCTTTGTAATCTCTTTTGCCTTTGAGAGTTTCTCAATTTCATCTGACACTATTATAGGAAATGATGTAATTTTGTCAACTATGTGACCCCTAGATGCAGTTATCTCTTTTGACGATGTGGCAGCTATTGCAGAGCATAGAGCCAGTTTGTTTTCTTTTTTGTTTAGTTTTTTGTAAATTACTTTCTCAGATGTAGGAGGATGAGCTTGTCTTCCACCTCTCACCATGGCAACGCCGGCTGCCTGTCCTCGTCTTGGCCCACCACCTCTAATTCTTGCAACTCTGGCTTGTCCATGACCTGTCGGAGGATCGTTTGACATTGCAACCACGTTCATGCCTGCATTTGGATATCTTCCCTGTCTTTGATAGTGATGAGAATCAAGATTCACATATGCTCTATGAATCAAATCCTCTCTGAATGCAGTAGAGAATATTCTTGGTAGATCAATTTCATCCTGTTTTGTTCCCGATATAGAAAATACTTGGGCTTTCATACTACAATCTCCAATACGTTTGGTTTGAGAACTTTGGACGGAATATTTCGTATTTGCGATCTAAACTTTACCAATCTTCTATATGTTCCTGGAACGGAACCTTTGAGAACTACAAAGTCCCCATTAACAAGGCCGTAATGTTTGAATCCGCCAACTGGATTTATTTGAAATTCGTTCTTGTCAGTACTGCTCATTATCATTATTCTTTTGTTGTATTCTACTCTCTGGTGGAACCCGCGTTGACCTGCACGCGGTACTGTGTACATGATGCTTGCAGGAGATATCGGACCTAGAGAACCTACTTCGCGAACGCTCTTTCTTGACTTGTGTTGCTTGCGCTTTACACCCCATCGTGTAATCGGTCCTTCCCATCCCTTACCTTTTGTGATTGATGCTACATCCACGCTTGAGCCAATCTCAAATACATCTTCAACTTTGACCTGTTTTCCTAGTAGACCTTTAACAAAATCAAATTGTTTTTTGAGATCTCCACCCTTGACTGCAACTTCAAAGACATATGGTTTTTTCTGAGACACGCCAGCAGTGTTTGGAAGTACCGCAACGATTGCAAAGATCTCGTCAGTGCGGCCAAGAAGTTTTTCTGCTTTTTCCACTGCGCCCTCCTTTTGTTTTAGTTTGAATAATCGTGAGACCTCTTTTGGAAGATCAGTGCTGTATACATCAAAAAGCGCATGTGAACCATAAACATCATCATAGTATCCACGAATTCCTATTATCGAGATTGGCGGAGTTGCAACCACCGTACCAAGACTAACCAATTGTTTTCCATGATTTGGCGTTTTTTCTCGATCGTCTATGCTTACAATTTGAATGCAGCCGACTTTAAACCCAGCATAACCAAGTAGTTTGGGTTGTTCCGAATCAATTTCAGGCCACGTCCTAATACGAGCCTCCATGCTTTTAGCACGTCCTCTAGGAAGATATGCAAGACTACCACGTCGTGGTTGACTATGTTTTCTATGACCCATGGATAATCGAAAACATTCGTTAACCCCATTATATACCTAGGGATAACAAAGGTTACGGCATTGCAAAACCACTGATCGAAATATAGAGTGTTATCGCACCTACGGTAATTCCAACAATTCCGACAAGTATTGCAAACTGAAGAAATCGTTTTTGTGCGGCCATTTAGTAACCTAACAATGAGGCATTATTTGGGGCTTTCAAAGTTCAAAATCGCCATTATGCCCAACATTGCCTCTTCAAGTCTGACGGTTTCAGTCTTTTGGTCTGGAAAAAAGTTGAATACTTTGGCATTTTGAATCTGATTGATTTTTTTACCTAAAATATCATACAGTCCCCTGTCTGGAGCCCCAAATACAAGCAATAGTTGTTTGTTTGAGGTCAGGTACTCGTGCAGCTGGGAGGGCGTTATTTCTTTTCCTTTTCGCGAGGTTAGAATTATGTTGCCATCCCATTCCTCAATTACGTTTGTGATGTTAGGTCGTTCCTTGACTTTGTACCCCCAATACGCTGTAACTTGCGATTCGGAGATCTCTTTAACTGATATTGGCGAGGTAGATTTTATCTGCACCGTGATTCTCTTTTTCTCGCGTTCTTTGCCATAATATGGAATGAGTTGTCGTATACCAATATCGACAAACTTTTTTCCTTTGTAGTGAACCACTGCCGCTTCTCTAATATCCCCGGTTTTCAGATCACCAGGATTTGCAGATAGTGAGTGGTGTGGAATCTGTAACGGGTGCATGATTCCAGCATATTTTAGATCATCAATTTTTGGAAATAGTGTACGTCTAAGATATTGCGGAGTTTCCAGATATTTGAGTATGGTAGCCAATAGAAACCTGTCCGGATCGCTTCCACCCTTTTCGCTATAGATGAAGATCGTTTTAACTCCAAAGATTGCACATGAGCGAGCAATTGCTGATGCCTTCCTAGATTTGTCAAGTTTGGTAGTTTCGTCCTTCAGTGATGAATCCGGAATTGCTATTGATATGTTCAATATTGAAAATTACTAGGCACTCGTAGTTGGGAATTTCTGTTTAGCGATAGTTGCGTACTTTGATATCTTGTCTTCGGTGACTTTTTCAAACTGTCTTGTTGCTGTTTTTACCTGTGACATTCTAATGTGATCAATTCCTTCTTTTTGTTCACTTGCAAGATAGATGCAAGCAGTTGCTAATGATGACGCATCTTCAAGCGACATGTCAGATTTGTAGTTCTTTTCAAGAAAGTCATTTGCTTGTTCAGAGCCTGCTCCAATTGCAACTGCATCATATGCAATGTATGTGCCACTCGGATCAGTCAGATACAAAGAGTTACCGCTAGAATCAACCCCTGCAATAATTAGCGCAACACCAAATGGTCTTGCACCGCCAAATTGTGTAAATTGTTGACATTGATCTGCCAAGTGTTTTGCGACAGACTCTACATCGACTGGTTCATCATATACAATCCTGTTACTTTGGGCAAAAAAGCGAGCATTGTCTGCCTGGCTTCTTGCATCAGGAATGTAGCCGGCTGCAGCAAACCCAATATGATCATCAATTTGGAATATCTTGTGTGCATTTTCTGAAATCTGTAGTTTTCGTGGTTTTTCCTCCACAGCAATTACAATACCATCCTTTGCTTTTACGCCAACTGCAATTGCACCTCGGCGTACTGTTTCTATCGCATATTCTACCTGATACAGTCGTCCATCCGGGGAGAATATAGTAATGGCTCTATCATAACCTTGTTGAGAAGGAAGCAAATCTGCTTTAGATCCTTTGAAAGTTTAATTTAAGTCTAGTCATGTTGCCTGCTTGTGCGATTTGAGATTCCATTTTACGGTCACAAAAATGTAAGAGCATTTCATCCGCGAACCATCGAGATTACAACCGAATCAGATCTGACTGTGAGTGGCGACTGCATAATTGGAGTAAATGCAGAATGCGGTTGTGCCGATCTACCAAAAGAGATCAAAGCCAAACTAAGAGATTCCAGATCGCATGT
>JAWCRP010000031.1:0-10606 GCA_038869175.1 Candidatus Nitrosotenuis sp.
TTGATGGAGACACCATATATCTTAAAAATCACAAAATCAGACTGTCGCTTGTAAATACTCCTGAAAAAAACCAACCGGGATTTGATGATGCTACGGCGTTTACTCGCTTAACATGTCCTGTGGGCTCAACTGTGATAGTGGATCAAGATGACGGTCAGCCATATGATCAGTTCGGCAGAATGGTTGCCAAAGTAACATGCGATGGGAAGGTGCTGAATGCTGAACTACTATACAATGGGCATGCAAATATACTCACGCAGTATTGTGCAGTAAGTGAATTTTCCAATGAGGATTGGGCATTAGCTTATGGATGCTAGTATGCCAATCCGACAGGTATACATTTGTTAAAAATCTAGTAGACCTATGGTTTTCGGATGGGGTAAAAAAAAGGTGGAAAGACAGGACGAAGTCCAAGAGCAAAAAGTAGCTTTGTCAGATGTGTTGGGCTTGATCCAAAAACACAAGCAAGCAAAACAGGAAGAGGCCCTGCAGAGCGCCAAGCCTCGCTTTGAGACTATAAAAAAAGAGCTAGAATCAATATCATCTATAGTCACTCATCTGGAAAATGACAATCTAAAACTTGATGATGTTGATACGCGTCTTAAGGTGATAGTTGTACGAGGTAAAACGGAGGTGGTAGATACCATATCAAAGGAGGCAAATTACCTTATGCCGAAAATAGACTCATATGAGGCAGTCGTCAGGTGCGCTGACTCTGTTTCACACATACTAAAAAAGATAGGCGACGTTCTTGGCAAAAATACGCGCATAATTCACATCTTTGCAAAGAAGTACGCACAAGATCTCAAGATGCATCTTGAGACAATCACCGTAAACCATGATGCAATATTTCGACTTATCAAAGAAGTTGATGCAATCACATCTGATGAATCTGAGATTAAAGAAAAAAAGGAAAAATACACTGCAGCTGTAAGTGAAATATCGGAAAAAATATCGTATGTGGAAAAATCAAAAGAACTTTTACAAACACTTATGGCGCAGGCAGAAGGACTTGATAACCAAATTAAAGCAAAAACCGCATCACAAGAGTATACTCAATTCCTCAAAGTCCAAAATGAGTTAAAGTCAGCACTGAATGAAGAAATACAGATTGACAAAGAGATAGACGATGAGTTTTCAAAAATATCTAGACCGCTTGGAAAGTATGTCTATGTGACATCACTCGAAAAACCCTTGAAGGTGTTACTTGAGCAGCTAGTACATAGTCCATCGAAGATATTGACAAAAGACAGTAAAGGCCCAATAGTGACGGTGTTGGAATCTTGCATGAAGGGCGTAATCTCAGGCACCGTCTCTGTCAAAGAGAATGAAAAGACAGTATCTCAGATAACGCACTTGATCTCTATTCTCGATATGCTAATAGAAAGAAAGATGCAAAAACAGAACAAAATATCGGAAATACGCCAAAATCTTGGTATCTTTAACCCTGATGTTTTGACAGATCTGAAAAAAAAACTCGAAGCCACACGCGAGGATATAGAAAACACCAAATCCAAAATAAATTCACTTGAAAGCGAAGTGGAGGATATGAAAAGCCACAGCTTGGAATTACTTGGCGATCTAACAGGTCTGCTACATCGGGTTGTTGGAACAAAATACGTTGTAACTGGGTGATATTTTGGGTAAGTTTGAGCGCAAGGTGGTATTGAAAAAAGATGTCAAAGATGGAATACTAACTTATTGCAAGATGAAACATCCAAATGAAGGAATTCTAATCCTTCGTGGCAAGTCCAAAAAAGGCATCATAACTATTGAGGGACTAGTAATTCCACCATTTTCATACAGCGATCAGACGTTTGCAGGATTTCCACAATCATTTCTTCCATTTGATCTGTCTTATGTAGGGATAGCTCATTCACATCCAAGTGGGCCAGCAACTCCGTCGGTGACAGACATGCACAATTTTTTTGGCCTTGTTGCAATAATCGTCAAATTTCCTTATGAGGATAATGAGGATGTTTTTGCATGGGATAGCGGCGGGAACAGACTTGAGATTATCTTTGAAGATTCTGATGTAAAGACCAAAAGCACCTGACTTTTGCCAAATCGGCCTGTCTTAGTTGGCAGCAAGTGATGCTAAACTTTATAAGGTTTTTTAAAGGAATGAGGGTATTGTTTAGCTACAAAAACTATCTGCTGATCCTTTTTGCATCGCTTGCAATCAGTATTGGCTTGCAGATGATTCTGCCATTTCCGTATGGCCTTGCAGCAGCTCTTGCTATATTCATAGCACTACCGCTTTTGATCCGAAGGCGTTACATGAGCAGAATGCGCGGTTATGGAGATAGTGGCAGCAGTGGAGGTGGCTTCTTTGGGTTCAATTCAGAGGGCACAGGTGTCAAGTACGTATGTCTTACATGCAATCATCGATTCAAGGGTGCATCATGTCCAAGATGTGGCTCTAAAATGAAACGAGCCGACTTTTAAACCATGTCTCTTGAACAGTTGCGAAAAAAAGCAATCTATCAAAACTCAATTGATACGTGGATTGCCGCATGTGAAGAGCGCCAAGTTGATTGGTATGAAGTTGAATCGTACAGGAAATTCATATCATATCTTATGCAAAATGGGCTGAGTCTCAAAAAATTCCCACTCTGCATCAAGGAAACCGGCGGCATGTATGAACGAGGCAAGGACAAGACCAAGTTTGCGGAGATGTTATCACAACTTGAGGATCCAAGTGCTGCAGCGTACACAATAAAGCTCAACGATCAAGCCCTAAATGTAATCCGTGGATTTAGTTTTTCAAATTAGCGCTTTAGCTTCGGATTTGCAATGGACTCCAGGGCGTTTCCTATGAATACAAATGCAAGTCCAGTTGTTGCAATCATGATTCCTGGAGGTATAACCCACCACCAAAGTCCTCTTGCAGCGGCGCCGTGGGACTTTGCATCATGTAGTATTTGGCCCCATGTTGGAAATGTCGGATCACCAAGACCAAGAAAGCTCAGCCCTGCCTCAGTAGTAATGGCTGCAGGAACTGATATTGCAATGCTTGCAAGCGCATAGGGGAGAATCTGGGGAATTATATGCTTAAAGATTATCTTAACATCCTTTTGTCCCATGATTTTTGCCGCATCAACAAACTGCCTTGTCTTTATCTGAAGCGATATGCTTCTGGATACCTTGGCAACACCTACCCATCCAAACAGCATCAAAAATCCAATTAATAGGAATATGCTGTTTGATGTGGTAACTGAAAGAATTATCAAAAACGGAAGCGCAGGCAGTGCATAGATTATGTCATTAAATCTCATCATGGACTCATCCGTCTTCCCTCCCTTATATCCGGCATAAACACCAAAAACAAGTCCTGATACGACAGAACCTATTGATACTACGATACCAATAAAGAGCGCAATCGGAATGCCCCATAGCAAGCCGATTGTGAGGTCCCGACGCAACTCATCGGTTCCAGCCAAACCAAATACCTTTCCACCCAAAATCATGCTGGAATGAGTAATGGAGTTTTCTGAAAAACCAACAACGCTCACGGAAAAAACATACGTTCCTTTGAGTATTGTATGTTCTTTGGAATTCGAGAAAATTATCTCGGTTGCAGACAGCGATTCAACCGGAAAATCAAATGCATCTGACTGCAAAAACAGGTTTTTTTTGATCATATCATTGGTGTAGAATATTCGCTCAGAGTGAACTGTTTTTGATTCTGAATGCGGAAGAGATGAAGAATAGGTTCTAAGGACAAGTCCGTCCGGCCTTGTAATGTCGATTTTTAGTATTGCAGATCCATCATATTCTACATCATATTGGAAAATGATCTCACTTGGAAAGTAGTCAAAGTCGTAATCGACTTCAAATTTTTGTAGTGCTATTGTGGTGGACTGAGTTTTCTGAAGAATCGTCTGTGAGCTGTGGATTATCTGGTGTTCTGGAATCTTTTTCTCAAGGAAATAGTTTATCCACGCAGGTGATGCAGATTTTGGAAATGATGTCCAGCTTGCTGGGTTGTTCCACTGTTGGTACGTGTCTATTGGTATGAAAACTACGGTCAATATAGACAGTAAAATCAGAAACCCAAGTATTCCGATTCCGATTACTCCTATCCTGCTTTTTCTGATTTCTTGCAGTATCTGTTTTGTTATCATCTCAACCTGTTCTTATCCTCGGATCCAAGTATCCGTATAGTATATCGGAGATGAAGATGCTGATGAGAAATACCACTGTTAGAACATAAGTAGCACCAATTATCACGGGAAGATCCATTACATTGATTGCCTCAAAGTAAAGTCTGCCCATCCCAGGCCAATCAAATACTGCCTCGGTAATTATTGCGCCACCAAGTGAGCCTGAAAGACTTAGTGCAAGAACCGTTATTATTGGAGGAGCTGCGTTTCTTAAGGCACTACCAAACACAATTTTGCGTCTCTTCAAACCAATCGTCTTTTTCACAAAAACAAAGTCTTCGTGCATTATTCCGACCATAAAATTCCTAACAAGATAAGCCCAAGTTCCAAATCCGATGAATACAATTGTAATTAGCGGCAGTGCCATGTGGTAAAGAAGTGCAGGTATGTAGTTTGGATCTGATGATGGAATTGGAGGAGTGGCTCTTGCAGGGAATAGATTGTACGAAAATGCAAAGACAAAGATCATAAGCATGCCGACCCACCATACAGGAAAACTGCTACTTATTATGGCAAAAGACGAAGTTAATTTGTCTGTCTTTGAGTTAGTTTTACTGCCTGCTGCAGCTCCTATGACTATTCCGATTAGTGATATGATGATGGTGGCAGTAGTAAATAGAAGTATTGTACGCGGTAATTTTTCTAGTATAATATCTCCAACTGCGGTGGAGCCTCCATCGCTTGTTAGAAATGTGGCGTGTCCAAAGTCCAATAAAAGTATCTTGTACATGGCAAGTCCTATTCTGTTTGGCGAGTACCATGGACTATCAAGACCAAGACTCTTTGTTCGCTGCTCTATCTGGCTTTGTATGTATGCATCAAGCTCGGATGTGTCCTTGAAGCTGCTTGCAAGGGCTCTGTTTTCAGTAATTTCTGCCCTTACCTGGATTGCAACGCCTTTTTTCATTATAGTGTCCATATTGGAACCGACAAGAACTATTGTGAGAAGAAGTGTTGCCAAGAGTACGCCAAATAGTATTGCTATGCGCGCAGCAAAGTAGCGCTTAATTCCCATTGGTGAACTTTGCTGAAAATTTGCTTATAATGTATGTGGTACGAATAGATGCCGCACTGACAAAACAGAACGAAATCTATTCTAAGTGCAATTGAGAATAGTAGCTTGTTGAGCGCAAATACGATAAAAAAAGCAAAGAAGCTTGTAGATGAGGGCAATGTAGTTCAGCTGGAAGATGAACTGTTTCAAGTGCGCTCATTTTCCAATCCTAACAAGTCATACATGGTTACAAATGATTCATGTGATTGTCTTGGCTTCAAGAACTTTTACAAATTTCATCACGGCAAAGGACTCAAAGCTAACTGCTCGCACCTTGAGGCAGTACGTCTGTATGTGAAAGAAAAACGTAACAAGTGATCATCTCTTTAGTTTGTATTGTTTTTTGATTATCTTATCTTTTTCCAACCACTGTGAGTCCGACAACCTTTTTACTGCTCTTTGGCTCCTGTGGTTTTATCTTTGATGTGTTAGGACCATCAGATGTATTGCTAAATGATTCTATGTGCTCTCGTGTGATTGGCAGCTTTGAAAAGTATGCGTCTCTTGCCTCTTCTAATGAGCCACCGTTATCTAGAACCAATTTCATTGCAGCCTTGGCTTCCTCAAAGACATTCTTTGTGTAGTTTAACTGTCCTGCGATTTTATCTTGTACTGCCGGATTCAAACTGGAAACATATCTGTCATATTTGTTACCTGAAAACACGCCATATCCTGGCTGTTCTTTTTCCAGAGATTCTTGTAACTTTTGTTGTGCAATGGCTCGGTTTAGTTCAAGCTCAAGAGTCTTTAACTCAATTTCGGCAAGTCGCTGCTTTCTCTTTTCTTGCTCTTCGAGGTATTTTAGATAGTGTTCCAGCTTTAATGCGGCATAGGGATTATTACCATCATTTTGTATGTTTGATTTAAAGTACAATTCGTTAAACGTGGTTGGCTCGCTTCCTACCGTAAGTGTGGTCTTTCCAATTCCCTTGAGGTTGCCTGATTTTACAAGAATGTTAACTGCAAAGGTTCCAGACATAGTCTGCTCATCAAACTGATACACAAAAACTCCCGTTGCATTGGTGGTAGTTCTTACTGACGTATTTGCAAATCTTATCTGGACTTCGGCATCGGAGACAGGCTTCATGGCATGGTCAGTTACCGTACCTGATAACAGCGGCCTATCATAAAGTGCAATCTTGTCCTGATCAAACTTTGCAGATACTATAAAGTCCCATAATGTGGCGCCATAAGCTGTAGTGGTGCTTATTAGGACAATTCCAAGCAGACATGCGAGGATGGCAAGTTTCAATGCCTAGCCTTTTGGTATGGTTTGTTAACTCTGTATATCAATTTGTGAATAGTGAAAAATCAGTTATTTTTGAGCAAAGTCCGATGTATGCTGGATCGATTCATGGATGTCGATCTATATGATGATCTATTTTGCGTCGATGTCTACTATTGTCTTGAAACGATCGATGATCGAAATTTGATCTAAAAATTCTCCCAAATTGAACGAAAGCTTTTAATCAGTGTGCTTTTCAACGTACAAACGTTGCAATTAAAATTCTATACCGTTCTATTATCGCTGGTTGTTCTGACGGCATTAACGCCAATGGCGTTTGCCCAGACCGCATCACAGAACATTGTCAAGGCTGGGGACTATGTAACTCTGCTTGGAGTTGGACATGACCCAGACAACGACGATCTGAAATTTCTTTGGAAACAAGTAAGTGGTGAAACGGTACAGCTTTCATCCTATACAAGTGAAACACCTTCTTTTGTTGCACCAGAAGTTGAAAATGGTAAAGTAAAGATTCTCGTATTCGAATTAACCGTAACTGACCCATATGGAGGTTCAAACACCGATGTTCTCAGAATTACAGTTATGCCGAGAAATCAGCCTCCAACAGCTGATGCAGGCCCTGATCAAACAGTGGAGAAAGGTACTGTTGTAAGACTTCAAGGTGATGGCTCTGACCCAGATGGTGATGCCCTTATGTTCAGATGGTCACAACTTGATGGTCCACTTGTGACTTTGGATGATGCAACGTCAAGAAGCCCAAGCTTTGATACTTCGGAAATTTCAAGAAGCTCGGCAACCGTCAGATTCCAGCTTACTGTAAGTGATGGCTTTGGCGGACTAGCAAGAGACTCTGTAACAATACGTATTACTGCAGAACGACCAACCTTGATTACTGCCAATGCAGGTCCTGATCAAACGGTCAACGAGGGTGATAATGTAAGACTAAACGGTTCTTGTGATGACAAACTGGATAGGCCAGTTACTGCAACTTGGAGTCAAACATTAGGTCCATTTGCAAGGCTGTCTTCCACCAGTGCACTTGACCCAGTCTTTGTAGCTCCGGAAATTCCAAATGGACCGGTAGTCCCAACAGCATTCAGACTTACTTGCTATGTTGAAGGTGCGGGAACTGCAACTGATCTTGTAATTATTAGAGTTAAACCAGTTAATGATGCTCCAACAGCTGATGCAGGTCCTGACAAGAACACTTTGCCAAACAGACTAGTGTATCTTACCGGCTCAGGCACAGATCCTGATGGAGACATACTACGATTTACATGGAAGCAAACAAGCGGCCCAGAAGTCCAACTACAAAATGCAAACAGAGCTGAAGCCAAGTTCATTGCACCACGTGTTTCAGGCGGTGCAAGCTTGTCACTTGAATTTGAATTAACAGTAACTGACCCATTTGGCGCATCAGCAAATGACAGCGCAAAGATTACAGTTATGTCAGATAATGTTCGTGCATCCGCAGACGCCGGACTGGATCAAACCGTTGATGAACAAACACTTGTAACTCTCTTCGGTGCTGGCATTGACCCAGACAGCAGTAAATTGACGTACACTTGGAAACAGATTGGCGGCGAGGCAGTAACACTTTCTGCTACTGACGTGGCACAGCCAACGTTTACTGCGCCAGAAGTAGCAAATGGTCAGATCAAGGTGCTTGTATTTGAGCTCAGAGTGGCAGATGAGAGCGGTTATCCAGGAAAGGACATTACCAAAGTAACAGTATTACCAGTAAACATACCTCCAGTTGTTAACGCAGGAGATGACCAAACAGTAGAAATCGGTGAAACAGTGACACTAGTTGGAACTGCACACGATGATGACAACGATCCATTGACATACTTGTGGACACAGATTGGCGGCCCATCAGTAACCCTGTCAACAACTACCGACTTGACAACAACATTCACAGCACCAAAGACAACTGAGACAACCCAGTACACATTCCAATTGATTGCAAACGATGGACAAGCTGACAGCGAGCCATCCACTGTAACAATCACAGTTAATGGTGAGGCAACAAAGGCATTGTTTGCTAATGCTGGACGAGATCAGACAGTACAAAAACTCACCACAGTTACACTATCTGGAACCGGCAGTGATCCACTTAGACACACACTATCCTTCAACTGGAGACAGCTTACAGGCGAGACTGTAATTCTGTCAGCTGACAACGTTAACAGGCCAACCTTTGTAGCACCTGATGTTCCAAACGGACAACAGAGACTGCTCACATTTGAGTTAACCGTTAGCGACCCAAGCACAGGCAGAACTGCAAAGGACACAGTCGTAATAACAGTACTGCCAGTCAATACTGACCCAACAGCAATTGCTTCTGTCAAGAGCGTAAGAGAGCCGGTCTAAAACCTGTTTTTTAAACAACAAACTAATCTAGTATTGTATCCACGGTGATCTGCTTTGGATTTAGAAAAATTCCGCGATGATGTGTACACAATTACCAATAGACTTTCTGTGGGACTTGAGAAAGATGACATACCAAAGCTGAACTTTGTTCGCCAGCGATTAATTGAATTATATCAACAAAATTTGGTCAAAATAAATCATTCAGTGCTTGAACTGATATGTGCTGCAAACTTGGTAGCACGAGGATACTCGGTAGATGTTGAAAAGCAGCTTACAAACTCGCTTGTCTGCGACATTTACGCAAAAAAAGACGAACATGTTACAATAATCGAGATAGAAACAGGCTTTACACCACCAGAACACGCACTTGATACAATTGACTACTATGTATCTAGGATAATAAGTAAGATTGCACGATACAGCAAGCATTGTGATACATTCTCGCTTGCAACGCCGGTAATTGGTATACTGCCAATTCACAGAATATTCCTGGCCCCACCACAGCTACGCTCTGAGATAGAAATAAGAAATGTAAAGTTGCTATCTGACAGATTCTATAAGAACCCTCCAGTAGAATATGACGAAATACTAAATTCCAAGCTTAATTCGGTCTATCTAATAAATATAGACAAGGACTTTGCCAAAGAAATGGATCCAATTACGTACTACAAACTTACGCTTTCAATTCTTGAGGAAAGTGAAATTGACATCTAGACAACAGACCTAAAATATGACTGGCTTGTAAATAATGTGGATGATCTGTGCCAACTGTGAAAAACACAAGCATTATGAGTGCATTGACTGCCAAAATAATCACAAGACAGAATTGTGCTCATGCGATTGTCATGTTCAGGCCGATATGCACAACCATAATTGACTATGGGTCGTATCTCCAACCCGACTTTAACTTTCGTTCCATGTCTTCTGCAAGTATGTCGAATTCTTTTGTATCCCCAAAGCCTTTGTAAGTGAGTCGTTCTAGTGTCTTTATGACGCTTTTTGCTGTTCTGTATTGTGGTATGGCCGGTTCGTTTAACTCACCGTATATGCCGATTCCTTGTAGGCCGTTCATTTTTGCATATCCTAAGATCAGTCCGTTAAAGCCTGTTATGACAGACTTTGATGGTGTTATGTGCACACCGAGTTTTTCCACTTGATTGGTAAGTTCCTCTGATGTTGTAGTGATAAACGCCTTTGGGTCGGTTCCAACTGGATGCATCGTATGAAAGCCGCCAAACGTGTAGATGAATTTTGATGAGTGTTTTAAGGCAACATCTATCACATCCTGACATAGTGCATGGAGATCGTCATTAGTCTTTGGCTGGCCTATTCCACCGCCGAACACGATCATGTTTTCTGCGTATCTGTACTCCCATTCTTCCTTTGGGATCTCGATATATCCTCCTCTATCCAGCACATATGATGGCTGTGAGGACTCGGCTATGCGAAAGACTGATGATTTTTTTACCCTATTGATAAAATCGATCACAAGATTTCCAACGTTGCCCATATCTTGTAGGGCTGCAATGATGAGTGGTTTTTCAACAGATGGCTCTTTGATCTGGCTGAACTTCAACGCTCAATTTTAGATGTTAGTTGATTAAAACTTGGTGCCATTTGTAAAGTAATGAGCACTTTGTATCATTATTGGGCAAATTATGATCTATCTGATTGCATTTTCTACAAAATTTTGATGGCAAAAACTCCATTTGATGTAATTACTAGTAGTGATTCATGGATATTTAACGTCAGAATTAATACGGCAAA
>JAWCRP010000032.1:0-10579 GCA_038869175.1 Candidatus Nitrosotenuis sp.
TCGAGTTTGACGTCTCAATAGACAAGTCTCAAATGGATGATCTTGTGGAAAAATTGAGGCCTATTGCCCCCCTTGATCATGCAAGGGAGGTGGTCGAAGAGCACATTGAAAAGGAGAATGCGATCAAACTTGGAGCAGCCTACTTTAACGAGGAAAGATACTGGGAGGCACACGAGGTTCTTGAGGGCGTGTGGAAAAAATGCCAGGAGGGTGAGCGTGACTTGGTGCAGGGAATAATACTGATTGCAGCAGCCCTTGTACATCACCAAAAGGCCGAAAACTCTATCTGCCTTTCAGTATTGGGTCGCGCAATGGACAAGCTTGCGCACTCTACTGGAAAATACCATGACATAGATGTCGATATGATCCGCACAAAGGTGCAATCAATAAGGGACTCTGGAAAAATCGCGCCCTTCACTATTTGATTAACTGTAATGCCGTCTTGAGTACTTGGGCTCCTTCCAAAAGACCGATGCTTCCAATGCGTGCATTCTTTTCTGTGAATCTTGAACTACTGTCTTTTTTGATTGCATCACCTGATACCAGTACTGGTACTGGGTCATCAGAGTGTCCCTTGTTGATGCATGGTGTGGAGTGATCCGCAGATACTACAACAACAACTTTGCTTGTGTCGATGTTGTCAAGTAGGGTGCCAAAAAATCGCCGGTCTATCTCTTCAATGTTTTTCATCTTTCCTATGGCGTCTCCATCATGGCCAAACTCGTCTGGGCCCTTTAGGTGTACATAGATTGCATTCTCTGTCTCCATGGCCTTTGCGGCAACCTTTGCCTTTTCCTCATAGTCCGTCAGACCCCCTGCACTAAATGTCTTCATCTTTAACACCTCGGCGATGCCAATTTCCACCGGCATATCTACTATACACGAAAACCTCAGTGAATAAAGTTCGTTTATTGGAACTACCTTTGGATAATGATTTCCAGCATCACGCAAAAGAATGCTGTTTAGAAGCTTCTTGCCCTGCTTGCCTCTGTTGTAGTTGGTCTGACTTTCCTTGAGAATCCTCAATGACTGCTCTGTGAACTCGTTTACCAAATCCGCCGTAAGGTATGCACTCTGGATGTCCTTTAGTGGTAGGCATCTCTCAATCTTCAGATAGTCGCCAACTGCCTTTGCTATTCCCATTCCATCCACTCTGGAATACGCGGGGTCGGTATTCGTAATCTCTGCAGAAAGTGGCTTTCCATCACATCTGATTCTAACTACCACCCGGTGCCCAATTGTTGGGGCAACAACCACAGACGTACCCGGTACGGAAAACCTAATGCGCTCTTCAATCTCCTTTGAGACTGCAAGCGCATCTTCTCGCTCTATCTTTCGTCCAGCCCTACGGTCAACTATGATATCTTTTTCATCAAGCGTGGCAAAGTTTCCACGCAATGCAAGATCCCCGTCCTTAAAGTCGATCCCAGTCCCAATGGCCTCTATTACTCCTCGCCCTGCATAGTCCGAATGCTGCAACTTGTATCCTAGCATGTTAAAGACGGCAATGTCGGATTCTGGCGCTATGCCCTTTCCGACCGAGATTACCTCGCCCATGGCGCCGTTCTTTGCCATCCTGTCAAGGTTTGGGGTCTTGGCATAATCAAGCGGGGTAGTGCCCTTTAGATCCGGGTGCGGCAGATCCCCAACTCCATCAAGCAATACATAGACAATCTTTGTGTTAGAGTCTTCTACCATGGAAATCCTTTTGTTTTTTGCTCATTTCAGATCACTTTAAACTTTACAGCTCTGCACCAAGCTTGCGATCGTCAAAAAAGGTTTTATCATGTGCATAATCATACTAACGATTATGGGGGACATGAGGAAAGACTATGTATCTGAACGATTTGTGATCGTCTCTTCAAACAACGAGCAACCTGCGGAGACAAAAAAATGCTCATTCTGTCCTGGAAACGAATCCATGACAAATCCATCCTTACTTTCCCTTGTGGCAAAGGACGGTATGCTGCAGAGGTTGCAGGACAGCGAAGACAACTATGTCGAAGGCTGGACAGTTCGCGTCTTTGAGTCAAAGACCCCTGCAGTAACTACGTCGGCGGAAAACTCTTACTCTGATAGACCGCTTTACAGCGAACCTGCATACGGATATCATTACATCGTAATTGCGTCTGAAAAACACAAGGACTCACTTTCCACCATCCCGGTGGAGCAATGGTCTAACATTTTGGTGGTAATACAAGACCGACTCAGGTGGCTGTACACGCAGCGTGGAGTAACATATGTTTCAATATACGTAAACCATGGAAAGGAAGCAGGAAGCATATCTGCGCATCCTCACATCAACATGGTCACATTTTCAACAATTCCACCTCTAATTGAGGCGGAGGCAGAGTCATCACATCGTATTCTAAACGAAAAGGGTGCGTGTCCTCTATGCCAGACGGTAAACACAGAGACTGGCGGACCAAGGCAGATACTGCAGACTGAAGGATTTCTGGCGTTCTGTCCGTGGGCACCATCGCATCCCTACGAGTTCTGGATATGTCCAAAAAAACACACAACAAGTTTTTCAAAAATAACACAAAAAGAAATCAACGATCTATCTCTAATACTACGTGCAACACTTGGCGGACTGACTACGCTTCTTAAGAACGTCTCTTACAATCTTGCATTCCATCTATCTCCTGAAAAAAAGAACTCGCGCCAGATACACTGGCACATAGAGGTGTATCCACTTACCAGTGCGTGGTCTGGACTTGAGAGAGGGTACGGCGTATTTCTCAACTCTGTATCGCCAGAAAAGGCAGCCGAACAGCTTGGAGCTGCATGTAGAAAGGAGCTTGCAGGACTTGTTGGAATAATCTGATTTCACACAATTTATTTAACTACGATTCAATTTTGACTCATGGCAGTAGAAAAATATCTTGCAGTTGCCGCAGTCGGGCTTTTCTTTATGTTTGGAGCTGAAATAACAACACTCTACACCTATCTAATAAATCCACAATTTGATGTGGAGCCTGAGCCCAAGATATTGATGTTTATTTCGATCGGCGTGGCACCAGCACTGTGCATTGCAGGAACTGCATTTCTAATGTCAAAAAGATACGGCTCGCGTTCAGTCGGCGTACTAATACTTGGCGGAGGTGTCGTCTTGCTTGGTTGGATGTATTATGCAAACACACTGGTCTCACAAATTGACAGAAACTATCTTGTCTTTGCAGTCCAAATAATTCCGCCACTATTCATGGCAGTATCTGTTCCTGTGATGGTGGTAGGTGCGTTGCTCTTTAGGACAAAGCCTAGGCCGAAAAAAGAGTTCTTCTAGTGATCATATCGCATACAGTATGACTGTTTTTTAAAGCCCATCTTTTCGTAAAATCCAATAACATCTTCATTGCAGTCAAGAATGGTCTTGTAGCAACCCATCTTTTTGGCATGCTTTAGTGCTGCCTTTATTATCATCTCGCCGATTCCACGACCTTGGAACTTTTTGGACACTGCAACATCTTCAATGTGGCCTACCTTGCCCCCTTTATGGATGAACTTTTGCTCCACTAATAACGTCGTTGCGCCAACTATGATACCGTTCATTTCTGCCACAAAAATGACATGTGCAGGATTTGACATTATCTTTTTGAGTATTGTGTTTGCCTTCCTTCCATCTATGTTGCTTGCCTTGCGCAGACTGTCAAGCGATTCCAGAAATCCATTCTGAAGGTCTCCCTGTCTTATCTTTCTGATTAATATTTTAGATCTTGCCAAGCTTTTCACGGTATTGCTCGTACGCTTTTTTGTATGATGCCTTGTCACCAATATCGATAAAGCCGTTCTTTACTAGGAATCCGTTAACTGTCTTCTTTTTTACAAGAGCTCTCTTTATGACATCATCCATACCATACGGTTTGTTCTGCGGAATCAAATCAAATACTCCCTTTTCCATGATGTAGCATCCTATGTTGATGTTTGCAGTTATCTCCGGCTTTTCATTCCATGCAGTGACCCTACCACTCTTTGAAGTCTCTATAACTCCGTACTTGATGTTGGTCTTGTATTTGTAAAGACTCATTGTGATAAAAGAACGCCGTGACTTGTGCTGGTTTATCATCTGCTTTAAGTTGAAATTAAACACAGAGTCACCATAAATGCATGCAAACGTTCCATCGATTAATGGCTCTGCAGTCTTCAGCTGCCCTGCCGTGGCAAGTGGCCTGTCGGCAACTGCATACTCTATCTTGACTCCAAATCTGCTGCCATCCTCAAAATAATCCTCGATTGTCTTTCGAAGATAGCTCACGCAAAGAACAATATCTGTAATTTTGTTGCGTTTAATCCATGAAATTAGGTGCTCAAGGAGCGGCTTTTCCCCAAGCGGCAGCATGGGCTTTGGTAGAAATGTGGTGTACGGCTGCAGTCTTGTCCCAAGTCCGCCTGCAAGAATTACTGCCTTCACAGATTTTATGTTGAATCACACGGTATTTATGTTCAATCACGCACGAACACGAATCTGCGTAGTCAGAATTTTGATCTTTGCAAGAACGTTACCAGGAGTGGTGCCAAATACAATTATCATCGGCTCCTTCCCAACATCGCCCCTATGATATACTATGTCTGGAGCAACTGCCGATTTTCTTATTGCATCCAAAACTCCCCATGATATTGTAGAGTTTTCCTTTACTTTGATGCGCTTTGGTTCCTTTCTTCGATCGTAGCTGAGTATGGTAAATCCTGCCTCTTTGAATTTCTTTATTGCATTTGCATCGTACTTTATGTTGATAGCTGATCTTATTTTTGAAAACTTGGTGCGTACTGCAAGAACTGCGGAGCCAACATGCCTTGATCCTCCGTATTCGATTGGACCTGCTACAACAAGATTGCTTCCAGATCTGACAATTCTGCCAAGTATGCCGGCTACATCCTGCAGCTGTTCTGCCTCACTCTTGGCGTAAACAAAGTTGCACTGCACCTCTGGTATGAGACGCCAAGCTCCATTCATTTTCTGGAATTTTCTTACTGCCTCTGCAAGCTCTGCTACCGTCTTATCTTGCTTAGGTGATGTGATATGCACTCCCTTTCCAAGCGACAGTGCAGATCGTATTGACTCAAACGCAAAACTCTTTGCAAATCTTGCAGCCTCAATAATCCCTTTTCTTTGTGCCAGCGCGTAGGCAATCGCAAATGCATAATTGCATCCTCCACCATGGTTCTGGCCATGTATTTTCTTGCTTGAGAGTATCACATGGCTTGTACCATCAAACACATAGTCTGAGATCTTGTCCTTTTCAAATTCACACCCAGTAATGATCACATTTGGCACGCCATCTGCGACTATGCTCATCGCTGCACTGTGAAGATCATCGGTACTTCTTATGGTGATGCCTGAGAGAATCTCTGCCTCGGCCACATTTGGCGTTACCACATCGGCAATGGGCATCAGTGTTTTCTTAAACGCCAAAAGTGCTTCCTTTTTCAAAAGCGTGCCGCCTGTAGTTGACCGTATCACAGGATCCACAACTATTGGCATATCGTAACGTCTTAGCGCCTTGCTGATGCGCAGCATCGTCCTTGCATCATACACCATTCCAATCACTGTCGCGTCTACTGCAAAATCTGAAAGTATTGATTCTATCTGCATTTGAACCATTACTGGCGACACCGGTTCTGTCCCAAGAAACCTTGACGAGTTTTGAGCGGTTACAGCAGTTACAACACAAAAACAATGCGCTCCAAGTGCCTGTGCTGCCCTTATGTCGGATTGTATTCCTGCACCAGATGACGGATCAGAGCCGCCTACTGATAAAATATTCATCACATCACGCTTTGTTTTCCAAGGTAATAGCATTTGTGAGGTTGAAATGCCCAGCGCATTTACCACTGTTTAAATCTGGTGATCTCGTACTAGAAACATGGGAACCCAGCTTAGTGCTGCAAGACGTGGTATCATCACTGACGAGATGAAACAGGTAGCAAAAGATGAAGATGTCACACCAGAATGGCTCAGAGCGCAAATCGCAACCGGTTCTATAATTATTCCTGCAAACAACATTAGGCCGCAAAAGGTACATCGGGTGGGAATTGGCAAGGGACTGAAGACAAAGGTCAACGTAAACATAGGAACTTCAACGCTCAAGGTAGACCTTGAAGAGGAGATCCAAAAAGCCAAGATTGCCGTAAAACATCACGCCGATACCATAATGGATCTTTCTGATGGTGGCGATGTGCGCAAAATAAGGCAGACCCTTCTTGATGCAGCACCGATCACATTTGGCACGGTCCCAATTTACGAGGCATACCACAACGCAGTTGAAAAACACAAAAATCCGCTAGATCTCACAGAAGACGATTTCCTTAACGCGTTTGAAAACAACGCAAAGGACGGCGTCGATTACACTACAATTCACTCTGGAATATCAAAAGAAATCGCAAAACGAATACTCAAAGTACAAAGACATGGAGGCGTGGTGAGCAAGGGAGGCACCATTACTGCCGCATGGATGCTCAAGTACGACAAGGAAAATCCGTACATTACTCACTATGACTATCTTATGGAGATTGCCAAAAAATACGACGTAACATTCAGCCTGGGCGATGCTCTGAGGCCCGGCTCAATACTTGACTCTCATGATGAGCTCCAAGTCCAGGAAATGATAAACATCTCGCGCCTTGTCAAGCTTGCACATGAGAACGATGTGCAGGTGATGGTGGAAGGTCCAGGGCATGTTCCTCTCAACGAGGTTGCAGCAAACGTCCGTCTTGCAAAATCACTCATCGGCGATGTCCCATATTATGTACTAGGTCCACTTGTGACGGACATTGCATCTGGCTATGATCACATATCAAGCGCAATCGGGGCAGCAATTGCAGCAAGCGAAGGAGTAGATCTACTTTGTTATCTTACGCCAGCAGAACACCTTGCACTTCCAACTGCAGAGGAGGTGCGTGCAGGACTGATTGCATATAGAATCGCAGCCCATGCAGGTGATCTTGTCAAGCTCAGGGAGAAGGCAATCATCTGGGATACAAAGATGACAGAAGCAAGGCGTACGCTTGACTGGGAAAAACAGATCTCACTTTCCATAGACCCAGAGGAGGCAGCGCGTATCCACAACAGAGTCGGACAGCACACCGGCAACAACGTTCCCTGTACTATGTGCGGCGGTGCATGTGTCTACATCATGCTTCCACAGCAAAGAAAATACAAAAAAGACGACTCAAACCTACAGCAGATTGAACAGGACGTTAGCTAAGCTGGGCACAGTCTCGTATCTGTAAATCTCACTGGGATTTATCCACTCGTACATGTCATTTTCCCAATTCAGCACTATTTTTGCGTCTTGCGTCTCAAACAGGAACGGAAATATGATCCACTGGTGGTCTGGATACTGAGGCGATGATGCGGCCATCTCGTTCCCTGCCTTTATGAGCCTTAGCGCATCGCTTTTCATTCCAGTTTCCTCGTAAATTTCGATCTTTGCTCGCTCAAGCGGCTCCTCACCTTCCTCTATAATGCCGCTTATTCCTCCCCAAAGTCCCTTCATACTTCTTACCTTGTTGCTACGCTTTAGAATGAGTATCTTTTCATTGCTTGCTACAAAAGAAGTTACTATCTTGGTTGAACGCATCTGCTATTTTTCAATAGCATTTATCATTATGTTAAGCTTCTTGTATGATTCCTCAAGATTGGAGTTCTTTGCAACGTTTTCTTGGACTGCCTTGATGTAATTTGTAATATCCTCCGACTTGCCCTCTTGAATATCTGTCAAGAGCCTGCCTACATCCTTCCAGAGTTCCTCTGCCGGCTTGCGTATCTCTTGATTTGATATTATGGTCTCAATAAGATCTGTCGACTCTGTCATTATGCTTTCGGCAAGAATTTTTTGAATCTTAAATGTAGTTCCGGACATTCTTTCCGTAAGACTTGTCTTGTCATCTTTTGATAGAATACTTGCAAACACCAGATTGACAAGGTGTGTTAGGCCCAAAATCACAGCAATCTTCTTGTCGTGCTCTGCTGCATCTATTGTAACAAAATTTGCTCCTTCAAAAAGTGACTTTACTAAAGCAAGCTCCTTTTTTGCATCCTTGATTGGAATCGATATTATATTTTGGCCCTTGATCTTTTTGACGCCTGGACCAAACATGGGATGTATGCAAATAGGGTTTATCTTTGTTGGAATCTTCAACAGGGCTGCTGCAGTCTTGGCCTTTTGTGATGATATCTCTATAAGATATGATCCGCGCTTCATCTCCTTTGCAATCAGTCGAATTATCTCCGGAGTCCTCCGTGTCGGCGTGCACAAAAGCACTATGTCGGAGCTGAGTACTGCGCCCACAAGCGAATCCGACTTTTTGACTGTTTTGTCGGTAATTGCGGTCTCAGAGTCATACCCTGTCACATCATAGCCGTTTGATGCAAAATACTTGGCAAACCACTGCCCCATCTTACCTCCAGCACCGATAATTGTGATACTTTTTTTCATTTAGACATCTCCTTCAAGACCCCACCCAATATCTTTATTCCTTCCTTTAGTTTGTTTTCGTTCTGAGCCACTGAAATCCTGATAAACTCCCTGTAATTGCCAAATCCCTCACCTGGAGCTACGGCCACGCCATGATCTAACAGGGTGTTTGTAAGCTCCAAACCGTCAATTTTACCTCCAATCCTTGCAAAAACATACATTGCACCATCCGGTGCTGCAAACTCCAAGTTGATCTTTTTTACCTCCTCAACTACCGTGTCTATCTTTGACTTCATTGCTGCCTTGTTGGCAGACACATCTGCTGCAAGTGCCCTAAGTGCCGCATATTGGATCGGCTCTGCAACATTTGTTATGCAAAGTGATTGGAGCCTTACCATTCTTTCTATTATCGTCTTGTCCGCTATTGTATACCCTATTCTAAAGCCTGTCATTGCATGTGATTTTGAAAACGATTGTGTGATTATCGATTTGCTATATTTGCTTGCAAGCACACTCTTCCAATCGCAGTATGTGTAGAGTGAGTATATCTCATCACTTAATACATACAGGTCGTTCTCCTTTGCAATCTCGATTATCCTGTCCTGGAGGTCTTGCGGTAAAATCTTGCCCGTCGGGTTGTTTGGATAATTTAGAACAATCATCTTTGTATTGGAGTTGATCATCTTTTCTATCTGGGGAATGGATGGCTCCCATCGCTCCTCCAAAGTAGTAGATACCGTCCTTACCTTGACTCCGGCACTGATGGCGCACTCTCGGTATGCCGGCCATGCCGGCTCTATTACAATTATCTCATCTCCAGGATCGAGCAGCGTATTGATTGCAAGAAATACTGCAAATCTTCCTCCCGGAGATACAAGAATATTTTCCGGCTCCACACGTGCGCCAAAGTTTTTTGTGACATGCTCTGCAAGAGCTGCTCTCAATTCGGGGACTCCTGCGGCCGGACCATACCTTACATGACCTGCATCAAAAGCCTCCTCAAGTCCTACTTTAGCAGCATCAGGGGGAAGGAAATCCGGCTCTCCAACCTCCATGTGTATGATGCTTCTTCCCTGGCGCTCAAGTGCCTTTGCCTTTAGGAATACTCCGATGTGCGTCTGTCTGCCTTCTGATTGGACCTTCACCGACTCGTTCAAAAGAAAATTTAGAAACTTTTTCCCAAGCGACTCATCAAGGCCTATCTGCCTGCAAAGCTCGGAGACTTGAGCTCTCAACTGTTCCTCTCTTGACTCGTCAGTGACTCCAAGACCCGTGTTTTTTTTCAGCTGTCCTATCTGTCTTGCAGTATCTGTCCTTTCCTTGAGTAATTTTAACATCTGAAGCGTTATCTCGTTTATTTTGTTTCGTAGCTGATCTATGTCTGACATTTCACAATACTGGTCTTATGAATCCGCCAATAAGTGCATGGTCTGCAAGAACTAGTGATACAAGCGAGTCTACTACCGGGGGGGCTCTTGGAACAACGCACGGATCGTGCCTTCCCTGTACCTGCAACGTTACCTGCTTTTTGGTCCTAATGTCAATCGTGCTCTGCTTTTTTGCAATCGATGATGCCGGCTTGAATGCCACTCTCATCACTATTGGCATCCCGTTTGAGAGTCCGCCCAGTATGCCGCCTGCATTGTTTGTCTTTGTAAGCACTGCACCGCCCTTTGAGATGTATGGGTCATTGTTTTGTGAACCAAGCAACTCTGAGCCCGCAAAGCCGGAGCCAAATTCGACTCCCTTCACAGATGGAATTGAATAGATTGCCTTGCTGATGTCTGATTCTAGTGAGGAAAATATGGGCTCTCCAAGACCTACCGGAATGTTGAGTGTTGTCGATTCTACCACTCCTCCAAGCGTGTCCCCATTCTTTCTGGCATCAAGTATTGCCTTGCGCATCCTCTCTGCCGTCTTTTTGTCCGGACAACGCACTTCGTTTGTATAGATGTCTTTTTTCATTTTGGAATTAAAGCCATCCTTCATCGATATCTTGCCTATCTTGATTGTGTAAGAATGGGTCTCGACATTTAGCGCCACCTTGAGAAGCTTTCTTGCAATGGCCCCACCCATCACGTGTGTAGCAGTAAGCCTGCCTGAAAATCTACCACCACCGCGAAAGTCATTAAACTTGTTGTACTTTACAAGCGCCGGATAGT
>JAWCRP010000033.1:0-9884 GCA_038869175.1 Candidatus Nitrosotenuis sp.
GGCCATGCCAAGAACGCTTGAAAATGCAAAGATCCTGCTGTTAAATGAACCACTTGAAACTATGCATACCAAAGGCGAGGCGGAAATAGAGATAACCACACCAGAACAAATGAGTCTGTTCATCAAACAAGAAATTCATGATATCCGCTCAAAAGCAAAAAAGATTGTAGACTCTGGAGCAAACGTTGTGATATCACGAAAGGGCATCAACGATGTTGCACAGGAATACTTTGCAAAACATGGCGTAATATCATTGCGCCGTGTCAAATTCAATGATATCTGGTGGCTTGAAAAGGCTACGGGTGCAATTACGTGCAACAACCTAGAACACATCTCTCCGACTGAACTAGGATTTGCAAAACACGTCTACGAAAAATCCATAGGTGGAGAGAAAATGGTGTTTGTGGAGGGTTGTAAAAACCCAAAATCTGTTACGATACTACTAAGATCAACTTCCAAACGTTATCTTGATGAATTTCATCGCAATACACTAAACGCACTATACGTCCTGAGAAATTTCATTGAATATCCATTCATCGTACGTGGTTGTGGCTCCACCGAAGCTATACTGGCAAATAAAATTCGTCATGACAGTCATACTGTGGAGGGAAGAGAACAGCTTGTAGTTGACAAGTTTGCGGATGCACTAGAGGCAATACCGCTTACACTAGCTTACAATGTTGGTATGAATACTATAGACACACTCACACAGTTAAGGTCCAAATATGCTAAAACTGATAATGGCTCATTTAGATGGTATGGTATAGACTCTGAAAACAGACGAGTTTCTGAAATCAATACCAAAGAAGCAATAGAAACTGTTGTTGTAAAAGAACAAGTGCTCAAAACCGCAGTTGAGGCAACCAACATGATACTGAATGTGGATGACGTCTTTATGAAGGACGAAATTGATAACACACACTGCCATATTGACGGAACAGTTCACGCTCACAGAGATGGCGGCAAGGCTCATAATCATTTTGAGCAAGAAGGTCTAGAACAACGCCAAATGCATCATTACTATTGATCATCGTGCCGTCTGCGCGCTTTTGTTATTGCTGGTGTAAATAATTGAAAATAAACTAGAGAATGAAAAATTTTGGCACGCGGTTATTTTTTGGACTTTGTTCGTATGGAGTCTATCTCTTGCGTCTTTTGTAGTTCTTTTTCTATTCCGGGCTGGAACTTTCTTATCCCTACTACGGACACTAGTACACATCCTACCAGAATAGCGCCAACTACTATTGCGTCAATAATCATACAATCGAACGCATGATCGATTAATTATTAAATTTACCTAGAATGTTCTTAATATTTGCTCATAAAAAAATTCATGATAGACAAAAATTAATCTAAGAATTTTATTCTATTTTATTTCAATTCAAAACCTTACACGTTTCAGATCTTTTTTACTAATTCTTACAAAATGTTTTGAACATTGATGCATCTCAAGCATTTCAATTTTGAATATTTACCAAAGGACAGTTCAATACGTAATCGCTACTGAGCGGCCTTGCTAAAGTAACAAAGACAGAGCCTTCGGATTTTTTCTTATCGATGTCTGCAACAGTCTGCAGTATGAAAGAGCTTTTCGGATCCTTCCATTCTACCACTGAAACTCGACATAGCGGAACATAACTTGAATCATCCTTTACTCCAATGACGCTCTGTTGAAAACCAAGTTGGCCAGTACCTTTAATGCCGTTTTTGAACTGATACATCTCAGAAAACACAGGTGCCTCAAGCGCTTTTGCAAGCTTGGAAGCAACTGGAACACCAATTAGCTGGGCCGGCCCTGCAGGCGTTGCATCAGTCACTATATAATGAATGGTTCTACCGTCTTGGCCCCAGCCTCTATGTGCAATAAAGGTCACAGTCTTTGCATCCTTGTTAATCTCGGTAACCTGCCCTCCATCAAACTGAGTATCGTTGTTGATCTGTGTCGCGTTTTTTAGTAAAAGCTGTCCTCCCGGCCATGCTATCTGAGGTGCATTTAGTATGGTGATCCCGTCCTTAATCTCAATCCTTCCTGCTCTCTGTTCCTTTAACACCTCTTCCGCTGAATAAAGCACCTGCGCCTTTTGTCCTGTTTTCCATGACACCAAAGATACGGACTGTAAAGAGCTGTATTCTCTCTGAGACGGTGTATTCGTAAATACCTCACCTTGAAATCCATAAATCCCATCACCCTTTACACCATTAGTAAATACATACATTGTATCGTACGATGACGCGGGGGCCCACCTAAGCTTTGGTGTAAACCTAACGGAGGAACCTTGCTTGTCTGAAATTTTTTCTGCCATTGTCTGGTTACTAGAATCAGTCACAATGTAATGGATTGATTCTTTACCAAAAAATCCTACGTGCATTGGAATGGTGACTTTCACATGCGACTCTGGCAGAACAAACGACTGTTCTTTAATTTCCAAGGTTCTCATAATTACTTCCGTTGGTTGCCCCCTTATCCACCCATCAACACTTATCGTGATGGTAAATGGACTATCTGATTGAAATCCTACCGCACCGCCGGTGAACTGAAATGAGCCCGAACTTCTTTCCGGTTCCATGGTAGTGACACTGTAGATGGTATTACCATCAACACTCCATGTTGGCTGTCCTTTCGAGTCTTCCTTTGCCAAGTCGTGAAGTATTACTGCCTTGACCGGTTGGCTTGCAGTATATGTCATAGTGCCTGTATACAGACTTCCTTTATTGGGAGCAAGAACCAACACAAACTGTCTTGTTCCTTCTGCCGGATCCACAGAAGAGCTAACAGTCTTTGTAAAATGGATTTTTGATTGCGGTATTGCAACTGCAAGATGATCAGAAAAAATAGAAAACGATATGCCTGTCACAACTATGACTGCAACTGCAAGAATTACTACTGCCTTTTTCAATACTGCCTTTTGCCTTGAGAATCCCTTTAAGTTTAACTGGGTTTTTCTTGTAATGATAGAGCCTAAATCTGTTGGTCTCTTATCGGCCCAATCCGAATTCGTTATGCAGTGCCTGTACTGCAGATTGGCAGTCGTCATCCTTTACCACAAATGCCAAATTCAGCTCCGAAGATCCCTGTGCAATCATAGTAACATTTACTTTGTTTTTAGCAACTGCACCGAACACTCTTGATGCAACCCCAACGGTACCACGCATGCCTGAGCCTATCAGCGCTATTATGGAAACGTCCGTTGTAACGTCGATCTTCTTTATCATCTTTCCAAGAAGATTCATCTCAAGTGTGTTTACTGCTTTGTCGAGATCGTGTTCTTTTACAACTATAGTGATGCTTGACTCGGATGGACTCTGAGAGATCATCATTATGTTTATTCCAGCTGTTGCCAGCGTGGAAAATATTGTGGCTGCAGTTCCTGGCGCCCCAACCATGCTTCCACCCCGCATATCAATAAGGCCGTTATTACGAATAACACTTACACACTTGACTGTCCTCATTGTATCCTCGCTTGGATTTGCAGTCACAAGAGTTCCCTCATTATTCAAGTTGTAACTGCTGCGGATCCTCATTGGGATCTTCTTGTTCAAAAGCGGCTCAAACGAGCGTGGGTGTATCTGCTTTGCACCAAAAAGCGCCATCTCCATAGCTTCAACATATGAAACCTCTGGGATCACCTTGGCATCTTTTACCATCTTTGGATCTGCAGTCATCAATCCATCCACATCACTCATCAGCCAGACCTCATCTGCCTTTATGCATGATGCAATTATTGTTGCAGTGTAATCCGATCCTCCTCTGCCAAACGTGGTGATATGACCATGCTGATCCGCTCCGGCAAATCCGCCTATTACTGGAATGATTCTTCTTTCCAGTAATGGTTCCAACTTTGCTATCACACGCAATCTAGTAGTATCCATAAGGGGCCTTGATGCACCAAAATTAGAGTCGGTTACTATGCCAACATCCTTACCTGTAAACGATACAGATTTTGTTCTCAAATCTAACAAGACAGCTGACACTATCTCAATTGACAACCGCTCTCCAAAAGATATCAAATAGTCTGATGATCTCTGTGTTACCTCTCCAAGTAGTAACATGCCGTGAAGAAGTCCTTCAAGCTCTGCAAGATCTGAGTTAAGCTTTCGCAAAAGCACCTTTCGTATATTAGCACTAGAAACAGAATCCTTTGCCAACTGAAGGTGTTGTTTTTTCAATTTATCCATCTTGCTTTTTGCTGCATCCTTGTTTCCTTTTTGTATGTGATGTGAAATCTCCAAAAGATGATCAGTTACGTCGTTTACTGCAGAGCAAACAACCACTACTTGGTTCTTCTTACCAAGATCATGTATTGTCTTTGTCACCTGTTTGATCTGTTTTGCATTTGCAAGCGATGTGCCTCCAAACTTTACTACAAGTCTCAATTCAGTTGTCCTCTTGTTTCTAAACCTTAAATGCTTTAACTTTCAACCCTAGGTGCAAGGTAAAAGTGGATTCGTCCCATATTCGCAACTTTAAATTCTATTCTGAGCGGCTTTGCCGATGAGTATTCACAAATAATGGCGCCAGAAGTGGCACCCACTGCCTTTACAATCGGATTCAGATATTCAAGGCTATACGTTCCAACGCTTTCCTCTTTGACAGATATCTCGGATAGCTCATCCGGCTGCTTTTGCAGTGAAATTAGAACCTCGCCAGAATCTCCTTTCCCGGAAAATTCCGCCCTTTCTTGTGCAGTCTTGATTGTGAGATAATCAGATACAACCTGAACATCACCAAGAATCTTATCAAATAGTGTGCTTGAAAGACTAAGCTTTGCATCATACGGTATCTTGGGAAGTGGTGTATCAGTAGCAGAACTCTCGATAAGTCTCATCTTGTATCTTTTATTCTTCCCAATTACTATCTCCATAAAGCTGTCTACTATGCTAATCGTAATGCTGTCCGACTTGTCTGCTCTCTTGATGAGCTTTGAAAATTCATCTATTCTGGCCCCAAATTTTATGTCTCCATCACACTCATATTTTTCAAAAGCAGAATTTGGCCAAGAAATATCAATTAGTGCAACATGTGATGGATCCATGCCTCGAAAAGATATCCCCTCTGCGTTTGCCTCAAAGGTTGCTTCTTCAACCAGAGTTGAGATTGCAGATAATATTGCTTTCCATTCGTCTGATCCGCTGGTTTTAGCTGAAAACACCAAAGCTAATTGAAGTGTCTTTATGCTTCCAGTTAAACGTTATGCGTAGTTTCTCCAAGTATGTCTACAACTTGTACAACGATAGAATTGCGTTGTCGGCTCATCAGCGCTCCTTGTCTGCAACATCCACCAGACTGCTTCATCATGTCCACATTTTTCACACTCGATCTTGATTGTTGGAAGTGGATCAGTTCCATCTGATTCTTCTAGTACCATAAATGACTTGTCTATTTCTGCAGCTTGGTTCTTGGCATCGGATTTGGTCTCCTCAGAATAACCGCATTTTGAACAGACACCTTTCTTTAGACGAATGCCACACTTGGGGCAGAATTGCATCTAAACACCTTTGAGTTTTGAGTGGATCAGTTTCTTTAGTTCTGCAGCAATCTCGATTGCCGAGTCAGTAGCCTTTTCAATCTCTTTGATTGGGTTTCCTTTTGACGCATTTACGCGCATCCAATACTCGTTCGTGAGCGGATGTCTTAGAATTACGCCTGCGAAATCTACCTGCTGGTCCTTTAGCAATTCATGCTGAACAATATACAGGGTACCTATATCAGAGTCTTTTATCGATATGTTAACCTCTTTTGATGAGGATTTCTGCAACTGCGCGTTCATTATGCGGAAAACCACTTATTGTGGATATAAATCATGATGCGTATGGGAACCGAAAAAACGTTCATACCGGAAGTGATCCTTACACCCGACAAACAGGAATACGGTAAAAATGACGATATTACAATCGATGTGGCATTTTCAATCCAAGGGGTGTTACGAGACAACTTTAATGAGAAAAACTGGACAGAATCATACAACAAACATGACAACTTGTTTAAACTAAAATACGGAATCAAGCTGTTTTCCGGCGGCTTTAGGAAAAAGGAACTCAAGGAAATCGACACATACAGAAAGGCATCCATGTTCTGGACGCGTAACCCAAAACTTGTCAATCCTATGCAGGAAAAACGCGTATGGGTGCAGGTGGCAAAAAACTTTGAGCCTTTCATTAAGCTGAGCGAAGATGAAGTAAAGGCGGAGCTTTTTGATTTTAATGAAAAGATTACCTTCAAGGCATCCGAACTAGGATCAGGCAAACACAAGATTGGAGCTGAAGTTTATTCATCATGGCAAAAACACCACTTTACAGAACCAGGAGACCTAAAGTCAACTTCTACCGAAGTCGAGATATCGATAAGTTAAGATATATCACAGGCAGGCAAAAAACATGGCAAAATATGACGGGCTTTTAGGACAGCCGGTACTAGAAGTGGAAGAACCAGATGCTGAAGGTGGAGTCACCATCATCTTCAAAGACAATAGATTTCTGTTCATAAAAGTGGTTGATGGAAAGATAGAGACGATCTCTATTCCAGAATAACTATTTTTGTTTCAAAAATTTTTCAAACTGTGACACTGCAATCTCTTGTGACGTTGACTGGATGGAGCCTGGCCTTTCATCCCTTACCTTCTGTATGGCCTCCTTGGCTGTCAATTTCTGATATTTGATAAGATAACTTGCAAGTATAGTTCCAGTTCTTCCAATGCCTGCAGCACAATGTACCATGACTGGCTCATCACTTTTTATCCTCTCATGAATATAGTCTACTGCCTCGTTGATCTTTTCTATGTCTGGCGCAGTAAAGTCCTCTGTTGGAACGTGTAAATACTTGATGTCATCTACCCATGCCAAAGGTAGCCCATCCTCAGTCATTGTTATGATTGACTTTACTCCCTGCTTTCGGATCCAGTTTATCTCCTCTATACTGGTTGGCATTCCGGATCCGGCAAGCTTGTCTTCTATTAGCCATGAAAAGTTGGTCGGCCTTTTGGCAATCCTGCCATGTATTTTACGCCATAGATTTCCAGGCTTACTCATTTCTTTCAAGTTGAATTCTCAGATATTTAGACAGTGAGATTCGTGTGATTATTTATATCTGGAAACGAACCTATTGGAATAGCTTTGAATAAAGAGGCCATCCTATATGAAAAACTACCTGCAAGTAAGGTTCGTTGTACTGCATGTGCCAGATACTGTGAGCTAGGCAACGGGCAAATCGGTCTTTGTGGGGTACGAGGGAATGTGGACGGCAAGCTCGATCTTTTCGTGTACGGCAGGGTCATAACGGGAAATGTAGATCCAATTGAAAAAAAACCAGTTGTTCACTTCCGTCCTGGAACCAAAATCTTTTCCATTGCAACTACCGGCTGTAACTGGCTTTGTGCTTACTGCCAGAACTATGACATCTCTCAAAGGCGGAAAGTTGAGGGAGTACAGATGACTCCAGAACAGGTGGCTAAAATGGCAGTAGATTATGGGTCAGATGGAATTGCCTATACATACAATCAACCATCCATCTTCATCGAATTTGCAAGGGATTGTGGCATTGAGGCACACAAGAGGGGACTGTTTAACATCTTTGTCTCAAATGGCTATGATACTCCTCAGACTGTAAAGATGATGGGAGAGTTTTTGGACTGCATAACGGTTGACTTTAAGGGCAGTGCAGAACCACAATTCACTCGAAAATACATCGGTGTTCCTGATCCAAAACCAATTTTTGACTCTCTAATCGAGATCAAGGACAAAACGAAAATCCACGTGGAAATAACCGATCTTATAGTGCCTCAGGTGGGCGATAGCATCGAATACGCAAGAAAGCTAGCCAGATTCCTTTATGATCAATTTGGACCTGAAATACCAATTCATTTTCTAAGATTCCATCCAGACTACAAGATGATGGACTTTCCTATCACTCCAATTAAGACGCTGGAAAAACACTACGAAGTAGCAAAAGAAGAAGGTTTGCAGTACGTGTACATAGGTAATTCACCTGGCCATCCATACGAGCACACCTATTGTCCTGGCTGCAGGGGAATAGCTGTAGGCAGGTATGGGTTTGACATAACGGAATGGAATCTTGACAAGGACAACAAGTGTGTAAAATGCGGTTACAAAATACCAATATTTGGCAGCCTTGACCCTAAATACCGGCGAAACAGATTCCAGTTTGTCGTCTAAAAGGCTACTGCACGCACCGGCGAGCCAGTTGAATCACGTAGCTTTAGTGGAAACGCAGCAAGTCTGAATCTCTGCTTGCCTATTTTTGAGAGGTTGCACAGGTTCTCAAGAACAAAAATCCCCTCCTTTAACAAAATATGATGTACGGGAAAATCAGAATTCGAGCCGACATCTACGCTAGGCGAATCAATTCCAACCAAGTTGATTTTCTTTGACACCAGATATCTTGCAGCGGATTGTGATAGGCCGGGGTTTTTCTCAAAAAAATCACTTCTGTTGGGTCTGTCGTTCCATCCGGTAGCGAAAACAATCGTCTGGCCACTTTCAATTTTGCCAAATCTTTTCTCATGCGATATTATCTCTGATTTTGTTATGGCGTGATTTGGAGCGCATTTTATCTTTATCAATACTGCATCACGTAAAAACCGACTGGGATCAACTTGATGTATCTTCTGTCCACCTTTGATGAAATGAACTGGTGCATCAACATGTGTTCCTGTGTGAGAACTTAGGAACAACATCTCAAGATTGTATCCGTCATTTCCGATATTGGCCCACGGAATGAACAGAGGTTGCGGAGATCCAGGAAAGGTTGGCATTTTTTGAGATACCTCAAGTGTGAGATCTATTGTTTTCATAGAATTAGTTGGCAATGACATGTATTTTTCTGATCAAAGATATTAAATAGATCCCATCCAGAATAAATTCTACCTTGCCTATAGCGTTCATTCTTCTAAACTCCGACCTAGGCTCTGACCAAGAGATAGTCACCAAGATAAAGGAGATGCTAAGTGTTGAAAAAGGCCTAAAGTACGAGGTGCAAGGCGTATACGGAATCTACGATATAGTGGTAAAAATTGAGGCCGAAAATGCCGATCATCTGAGAAGCGTAATTACGAACAAAATACGAAAAATCGACAAAGTACAATCGACTCTTACCATGATGGTAATAGAAGAGCAAGGCAGATCATAGTCGTCTTATCGCCTCTACAGTTCTTTGAATTTCTGACTCTGTATTGAAAAAGTGTGGTGAGATGCGAATCACCTTCAAATTGGAAATCTCCCTTAGCGCAACAACGATCTTGTGTTTTTCTAACATCCGTACTGTGTCATCTGGTGCGTGTCCATCTATCGTAAACGAAACAATACTGGTTCGCTTCTCTGCTTCGTCTGGGCCATATAGCGTAACACCCGGAATTTTTGTTAACTCTTGACGTAACAGATTTGCCAATCCAATGATCTTTTCTCTAATATTTTCTAGTCCCAGACGTGTCAAAAGCGTAATAGAACTGTCTAATCCTGCAATTGCCACATAATTTCTGTAACTTGCTTGAAACTTGTCAGGGAGTTCCTTGTATGCGATCTTGTTTGAGTCATACAACATGGCTGATTCTCCTGCTATTTGGAGCGGCTCCAAAAGATCTCCTGCCTCTTTTTTGCATATGAAAATCCCTATCCCCATTGGGCCGCAAAGCCACTTGAAACCATTGAATGCCATAAAACTATACTTTGCACTCTCAAAATCGAAATCTCCTATACATCCTACTGTCTGAGCAGCATCAATAAAGAATGGAACATCTCTTTCTTGCAGCATCTTGCCTATCTCATTGATTGGTAACACTGCCCCAGTGTTGTATAACGCGTGACTTAGCGCAACAAGACGCGTATCTCTGTCAAGGAGGCCTTCAAGTTCAGATAACCTGAAAAACCCGTTG
>JAWCRP010000034.1:0-9657 GCA_038869175.1 Candidatus Nitrosotenuis sp.
AGCTGCAGCACAATAAGATTTTGATTACTCCATCTTGGTAATTTCGTAGATTTTTTGTCTTGCATCACGTATGGATATCTTTTTCTTCACATATCCTTTGTCTAGAAGGTGTTTGAGTGCTAGTCGCACAGTTCTATCTGGAAGTACTGTCTTTTGGGCAAGTTCCTTTTGTGTCATAGATCCTTCGTATTCCAATGTCTTTAACAATAACTTGGAGCTTGGAGGCATGTTAAGAAGGTCTTCGGCAAGCTTTACTTTCTTTGTTAATGCCGACACTGCGCTAGAATCCTTTTTCATCTTGATTATTTGAGCTGGCGGGATTGACTTTGTACACTCTAACTTGTTGTTGATACGCAAGCGATCAACTCCGTCCAATACTACCTCGCAATACAATCTTGCCGATACGTCGTCAATTTCAACCAGACTGGAATCCGACACAATAAGAGGCCTGCGAGTAATATCAAGTGAATTAACCGAAACTATTCCAAATACTGGCGAGTCTTGAAATATCATGGGGCCTCCAGCTGACATAGAGTACGCTGAGGAACCCAGTGGCGTAGACACTATCACGCCATCGGAGCTGTCGTGCCAGACCTCCTCATTATTGACCCGCAGTATGTGTTCCATTAGCATTGCGCTTTTTGATGGAAATACTGCAACATCGTTAAGTACTGAATAGGTTGTTTTTCCATCAATTTTTATTCCAATTCTTGTGAATTCACTTATTGCATAATCGCCTTTTTTCATTCTGGTAACATACGTGGAAAATTCTTTGAGGTCAACTTGTGCAAGAAATCCGCTTGATTCTGATTCGCTTACACCTAGAACTGGTATATTTGGATCTTGTGTTTTATGAAAATAACTCCTCACACCCCTATCTCCGCCAGTTACAATGATAAAATCGAGGTCTTTTTTTGGTTTGCTGCCGACATATGTTGAGTTAAGACCGTGCTTATCCAGCATGGATTTGATTGATTTTACTGCCGCATCAGTTGGATTTGGTCCAAAAATACCAATGTACACAAATAGACATGTAGGCTTGAAGATAAAAAACTATACATCACGGAACTTTATTGTGTTGTAAAAATATGCCCCATTCATCTCTGTGGCGCCCTTTGCAGGAACTTTATCTAATCCGACTTGTTTTGATTCCAAAGCGGCCTGAGCGGCGCCGCCAGCAAAACTTAGGGCCCATAGCGCATCTTTTTCTTTAATAAGCGTACAGCAGAATGTGGCAGTAAATATGTCGCCAACGCCAACAGTATCATAAATTTCCATGTTGGGGAGTCTTATTGAATACATTTTATTTTTGTAAATCATTGAAACATCTTGTTTATTAGTATACAATACATGTTCGACTTTTTTGTGTAGGGCAAGTGCACCATCAAGACCGTGTTGTCCGGTAAGACAGTATGCTTCCATCGGATCTGCTTTTATTACTGATACACCATTAATGTCAAGACTCGTTTTTTCAGAAGATATTTTTCCTTCCTCATCTGTTCGTCTCAAAAATCCCTGCGGATCTAAAAATACCGCATGTGAATCTTTCTTAATTTTCTCAAACATCGAGCTTGATATTTCATCGAATACTGGACTTACAAGTATCCCATCAGCATCAATTTTTCTATATTCGATAGGTTCGCATGAATTTTTAAGCCATAGTGTTCGTTCAGAGCCATCTATCTTCAAGATAAATTTTGTCGTGGGTTTAGATGAAATGGCATTGACTGCCATGATTTTGTTTTGTTGAAAGATTGATGCATACGGATAGTTTGGGCCATATTTTGTGCCAAGTTCAACATCAAAATTAAATTTTCTTGCCGCCAAACCACAATAAAATGCAGGCCCTCCTGCCAACTCGTAAGTATTAGTACCAATTCGTATCTCATCAATAGTACAGTGCGAAAATACCCCGAGTTTCACAACTTGCTCCTCTAGAATTAAGATTTAGTTTTTTGCTTTTTCAAAACAAGACTTGCACATTATGTGTCCCTTTTGTATTACAAGTTCCATATTGGATGCAAGGCATACGTGACAGAGCCCACGCATGTATTAACATAGTATGAACTAACATAAATCTACAACGTAGAAATCTAAGAAAAAGAGATATTCTTACTTTTGAGTAGGTGCTTAATGGGACGAATTTCTCTTACTTTGGATAAAAAACTGGTCACATTGGTCATGCTAGTCTCACTTATCGGTATTGGGGTCACAATAGCATTTTCATTCCATTATGCAAGCATAATCATGGAAAAGCGCATAATGGACCAATTAAATAGTGAGGCAGCTATACGAGGCGATTCAATAAAAAGTGTTTTTTCATCAAAAATTCAGCAAATTCAAGTTATTGCAACCGATCCGATGATTCAACAGCTAATCATCGATTTTAATGCAATACAAGATAAGGACGAACTAGCAAAAAAACTGTCGGAACGAAGAATAGATTTTCTCATCCAGATTCAAGCGTTTGAATCAAGCATTGGTGGAGCAAATGACCTTGAAAATGTGGAGATTGTAAACAAGGATGGTGAGAGATTGTTTTCGCTAGTAAACACTAGAACAAAAAAAGATTTTACTGTAGATCCAATTTTTCAAAGTGCGTTAAATGAGCCAATAATTGGTATATTTCATGAAGACGGCAAGCGTAAGCTGATTGCGGCAACACCGATTTTTGACAGACAACGAACGACAAACTCAATTGGTGTTGCAATAGTCACAATGAATACGCAGTCGATTGATCAAATTCTGTTAAACCGATTAGGTCTTGGTAAATCTGGTGAATCATATGTTGTAAATAAAGAAATGTTGATGGTATCCGAGTCTCGATTTATAGAGAATGCCCCATTTAAGCAAACGGTAAACACACAACCAATTGAAATTTGTTTTACAGAAGGTGAAAATCACAATGGTCTTTATCATGATTATAGGGGAATTCCCGTATTTGGTTCATCCAACTGTCTAGATGAATTTGGATTAGTTTTACTTGTAGAAATGGATGACGGTGAAGTATTTCAACCGGTAATTGATTTACGTGAAAACATAACTATGCTTGGCATAACAATCACAGTTATAGTCGGAATAATAGCATACTTTTTATCAAAATTGATGTCAAAACCACTACTAAAACTAAAAGAGGCAGCAAACATCTTGGCTGAAGGAAATTTTGATGTACGAACAAACATCTCAACGCGTGATGAGATAGGACAGTTGTCGTATGCATTTGATCAGATGGCAGAAAAAATCCAAGATTCGCTGTTGAAAATCAAGGAAAGAGAAGACGTAATTAGGCAGCAAAAAGAGGTACTATTACAATTCTCACAATACAGCTCAAATTATTGTGTGTGTTTTGTAGACATTATTGGTTCAACTAAGCTTACGATGAATCTATCTGATTTGCAGACAAGCAAGTTTTATTCAATATTTCTCAACTCGCTTGCCACAGTCATTACGCAAAATGGCGGTGTGGTGGTCAAAAACATAGGGGATGCGCTCTTGTATTATTTCCCAAAAACAGATACTGATGAAATCGGTCCTTTTGAAGAGATGCTCAAATGCAATATGAAAGTTATCAATGCTCGGGATTCGATTAATAAGACTCTCCGAGATGAAGGACTTCCAGAGCTTAGCTATAGATTAAGTGCTAATTACGGCCCTGTACGTGTTGCGATAA
This sequence comes from Candidatus Nitrosotenuis sp., assembly GCA_038869175.1. Classification (GTDB taxonomy): domain Archaea; phylum Thermoproteota; class Nitrososphaeria; order Nitrososphaerales; family Nitrosopumilaceae; genus Nitrosotenuis. The sequence goes on from JAWCRP010000034.1 coordinate 3,671, forward strand.
TTGCCACCTCGTCAATAGATGACATATTTGGCACCACAGTAAACACATGTGCAAAAATCAACTCTTTGGCCAAGCCAAACACTATGATAGTAGGCGAGCCATTATATGAGAAGATAAAGAAGATCAGACAGTACACCTTTGAGTTGGTAACCACGTACGATGTAGATGCAACCCAAAAACTTGCAGTTTATAGCGTAAAGCCCAACTGAGACTGCCGACTCTAATAATTTCAAGACACAACACGCGCACAAGATTATAAAGAGGCACTCTGAATGGGATCCATGCCATTAAAGCGCGCAAGCAGAGGTAGACGAAAGGGTGGAAAGGGTTCATCCGATCGAATTCAATGCACTAACTGCGGCGCCACTGTACCAAAAGACAAGGCAAAAAAAGTAACATCACGATTGAGCCTAGTAGAGCACTCACTTGCACGTGAGCTAAAGGCACAAGGCGCATACATTGCATCGCCAAAGGTACTCAAATGGTATTGTATATCGTGTGCAATTCACTTTGGAATTCTCAAAATTAGATCCGCCGATTCAAGAAGGCAAGCAGGAAGGCTATACTAGTCTTTAATGTTTTTTGATGTAATGATAACTCGTTGTACAAAGGTTACTCCTGCAATTATTACCACGATAGCTATTGCATATGGCATCAGGCCAGGAACCATTCCCAGCATAGCAATTACCAGCAAGCGTTCTGCCCTCTCACCTATTCCTATTCCTTGTAGTTTTATACCAAGAGATTCTGCACGTGAACGAGAATAACTTACGAGTAATGACATTGTAATTGCCAAAAATATCATGATCGGGTCAGCAAAATTTCCTATTAGTAATCCAAGAAATATTGCCACCTCAGCTACTTTATCAAACATCGAATCCAAAAATCCGCCTTTTTTTGACGTCTTTTGTGTAAACCTTGCCACCTGGCCGTCAACAATATCAAAAAAACCAGATAACAGAAGCAAAATCCCGCCAAATATGGCAGCATATTGAATGTGCTCGTTGAGACCATATGCAGCTGCTGCAACAAATGCAAACGCAAGCCCGATGCAAGTCCAAAAGTTTGGCGAAAGTCCAGTTGATGCAAAGCCTCTACCTATCTTTTCAAGGTATGGTTTTAGCGACTCTCTAAGATTGTTTAACATCTCTTGCCACCTATGACTTGGTATTCTATTTAATGCTCATGGAATGGTCTTTGTTGACTAGGCGGATCTTGATTACGGATTTCATGTATACAATGACAGTCATAGATTAAGTATGCTGGACGATATGAACAGAGTAAACAACGTGATCAAAGCAATTGCAGCCAAATTAAGCATCATGCCTGTTTTTAGCATCTCGCTAATTGGTATCTGTGCTTTTTCATAAATCAATGCATTAGGAGGCGTTCCCATTGGTAGTAGAAACGCAAATGATGTTGCTGCAGTAATACCAAACAATATCGGTAGTGGATTCCATCCATTCAGTACCGCCATTGAACCAACAATTGGGATGAAGATTGCGGCAGTTGCCGTATTTGATTTTATGTTGGTAAGAAACATTATCATTGCAACAAGTATTATGACAATAATCCACATGGGATAATCAGAGACAAACGAAAATGACGTTGCAATCCAGTTGGCCAGACCAGACTCTACAAATGAAAGAGATAGTGCAAGTCCACCACCTAGCAGAAACAGAAGACCGAATGGCAGTCTTTCAATGCCAGCCCAATTCATTAAACTTTCAGAACGAGTTTTTGGTAGAACAAATAACGATATTCCGCCAAGAATCGCAATTACGGAGTTTGTTACAAATGTATTTTCAGGCTGCCACAATGGAGCAGTGAACATTAAGGCCAGCACTCCTATCAGAACTCCAAGTACTGTTTTTTGCTCGCTTGTAATTTTGTCTAGTTTTGCACGCTCTAAGACTAATGCCTCTTTTATCTTGGCAGCTGTTTGAGCATCGGTCTTGCCTACTTTGCTACTCATATACAGTCCACATATTGTCAACATTGCAAATGATAATGGTGCTCCAAGGATTGACCATTCAACAAACGTCACCCTGTGTGAGAATAACTCCATGACGGTACCAGCATATAACAGGTTTGGTGGGGAGCCTATCAGCGTTGAGACGCTGCCGATTGACGATGCGTATGCAATTGAAAGCATGAGTACAATTTTGTAATTCTTCTTAAGGTATTCAGCAGGAATTGCCGCAATTATGGTGGCAGCAACTGGGAGTAATATCAGAACCACCGTAGTACTCATCACCACAGTTGAGATTATTGCTGTTGTGAGCATGAATCCAAGTAAGATCTTTTTTGGAGAGTAGCCAAAAATCGGAATTAACTGGAAGGCTATTTTTTTGTGAAGTCCTGATTTTTCTATGGCAAGTGCAATCATAAACATCCCAAGTAACAGAACAATTATTGGGTGCATGTATTCTGCAGCTATTGCATCTACGGGCAAGATACCCATTGCAGGAATCAGTCCTATTGGCAATAATGCAGTTGCATACACTGGGATTGCTTCAGTGATCCACCAGACAATCATCCATACTGATATGGCAAGAACCATCTTTGCCGACTCGCTCATTTCTGCAGGCGTAGGATATAGAAGAATTAAGAAGAAAAGAGATGGACCAACCAACATCCCAATACGCCGGATATCAAATCTCATGTACATATGATAGATTGTATCCCTAATCTAATTTTTGGATAGGTTTATGCAATATTCATGCTAGTTGTTTTTAATGTGCATTGCAATCATTGTGGAGATTAGCTTTGCTGCAAGTGAAGATGTGGCACCATTATCATAAGATGGATTCAACTCTACAACATCAAGACATGATATCTTATATCCATCCATTGCATAAATCATGTCAAACAGTTCGCGAGATGTTATTCCAACTGCCTCTGGGTTTCCAACACCTGGTGCAAATGCTGGATCAAGAACATCCAAATCAACACTGACATACGTCTTGTTAAATGTGGAAAGTAGATCTTTGACCAATTTTGGCCCCTTGCCATCTCTTATGTCTCTGTCTGTAATGGTGCGGATTTTATTCTCTTTGAGAAACGCAAGCTCTTCGCTAACAAATGATCTTGCACCAACATGTATTATGTTGTCTGCACCGTTTTTTTCTACTACTCTTCTAAGATATGCAGCATGGCTGAATTTCACTCCTGCATATTGGGATCTCAGATCATAATGGGCATCAAATACCATGTACCCAGTATCCTTTGGAAACGCAGTATACGTTCCATACGTAAGTGAGTGTTCACCGCCAAGTATCACAAGAAGGCCGCTGTTTTTTGATAACTCTCCAGTTACTTTGTTGGCCATGTCAAGCATCTCCTCGACATTTACTGTGTGGTGCAGATTACCAAGATCAAGAATATTGGCAGATTCTAGGTCCACTTGCAAGTCAGGATGAAATATCTCTATGTTGTTAAACGTACTTCTTATGGCATCCGGTCCAAATCTACATCCTGGTTTATAGGAATGTGTGGAATCAAATGGAATACCAAAAATAGTTGCCGCAGGCTGGCCGCTATCGTTTGGGCTTACTATGTATGGGCTTTTTGTCATATATAGATCAAGATAACTCAAATTCGATTTTACTGGAAAACCACTAGAAAATAAATGCATGGTCGTTACAGGAATACTACATTACATCGATAATTGTACTGTTGACGTAGTTTGACGATCAGACCATTATCTGTGGACGTTTTGTCAGGTGTCTTGAAAGATTTAGCGATGTGTATGGTTTGTCCTTTGTTTGCTCTTTAATCTCAGAAATGAACTCGTCAAATGATATGTCACGCACAGCGCCGGACTGCCTGTCACGTACAGAGAGGGTTGATTTATTGACCTCTTTTTCCCCTATTACAAGAGTATATCGAATCCATTCGGTCTCTGACTCACGGATACGCTTTCCTACACTTTCATTTCTATCATCGATATCTACTCGTATGTTATTTGATGATAGTTTATCTGCAAGATCTTCACAAAAGCCAAGAAACTCTTCTTTTAGTGGGATTATGCGTACTTGAGTGGGCGCAAGCCATAGCGGAAGCTGGGCTTTTCTTCCCTCTTTTTGGTCAAGTGCAGACTTTTCTAGCAGGGCATAGATGACGCGTTCTATTGCGCCACTAGGTGAGTTGTGAAGAATTATTGGATGGTGTGGTTCATTATTTTCATCAAAGAATCTGATACCATATCTTGCTCCGTTTTCAACATCAATTTGATCTGTTGAAAGAGCAGATGCCTTGCCAAGATCATCCACATAGTTAAACTCCCATTTTAGCACAAAATAGAAGAAACGCTCCTTCCACATTTCCACTAGAACCGGCTTGCCGATTTTTTTGACAAGATTGACAATCACATCTTTGTGCTCGTTGTAAAAATCCTCAGTAAAACGAATTGCCATTTCATAGTCTGACTCGGTGATTCCTATTTCCTTAAGTACGCGTCTTGAGAGATCAAACCTTTTCTCTATTTCAGTTACGGCTTGCGGTAAGTCCTGACAAAATGCATGGCAATCGGGCATGGTAAATGCACGCAATCTCCTCAGTCCTACAAGTTCGCCTGATTGCTCACGTCTGAAACTATATCTTGTAAGCTCGTACAACTTTAACGGTAGATTCTTGTATGATATCTGAAAGTCGTTTGCCATTAAAAACTGACCAAAGCATGCTGCGAATCGTAAGAAAAGTTGCTTGCCCTCAGTATTGATGTTGTACTGCCTTGCCGGAAATCGGTTAAAGTAGCTCTCCATACTTGGATGATGTGAATCATACATTATCGGCGTTTCAACCTCAAGCCCGCCGTATGCTTTGACCTCATCAGTTACGAATCTTTCTAGTAGGGACTTTATCAGACGACCATTAGGATAAAATCTCATGTTACCCGAATCTGAAGCCGGTTCGTAGTCTGCAATTGCCATTTTTTTCATGAGTTTTACATGTGGTGGTGGCTCATCTACGGTTCTTTTCTTTGCGGATTCGTATTTTGAGAGGATCTCCAGTTTTTTGTGTTTTGCGAAATTAAAATCTTCTATATTATGAAGTGTTCCATCGGGAGAAAGTATGTGCCAGTATGATTTTATTTTTGATTCTGACTTGAGTGCCTCTGACGTATGCTCGTGATCATGCTCTCCGTCTTTTGTTATGACTTTGGAGCTTTCAGCCAACGGATGTCCTTTAACTTTGATGCTGTATGACTTGGTCCAGCCAAACGGTGCATGTGACACCTCACATCCAGCATTGGCCTCCATCTCTTTTAGTAATGATAGTGCAGTTGAGGGAGATGCCAAATTTGAGCTTAAATGAGCATACGGATAAAGAAGTAGCTTTTCACAGCCAACTTTTGCCATGCTTGTCCTTATTTCTGCAATAGCTTTTTTTGCAACATCAGAGTCATCATCTGCCTCTATTGCAATAAATGCAACTACAACGTCATTCAGCCTCTTTGTTTCAGGGATAATGTCTTCTGCTATTTTGATTTCTTTCTTGGTTGGGGTATATTCTATACTATCACAATGCAGTTGCAGTATTCGCATAATCCCGTTGAACGGAATTATTGAATTAAATGTAGCGGGAGATCGGGAAAGAATTCAAAATATCCTAGTAAATGGCCACGTATGTTTGTAGGGATTTTCAATTTAGTAGCCTAATGGTTATTTACTTCATCAAGGCATTTTTTGGCTTCAGAAAACCTTCCGAGTGCCTCCAAGGCCATTGCTTTGTTGTATCTTGCCAAAAAGTCATCAGGATCTATTCTTATCACCTCATCAAAACAGGAGATTGCCTCCTCGTACTTGCCAGTCTTTTCTAGTGCCGCACCCTTTCCAAACCAAGCCCAAGAATATTCCGATCTAACCTTTAAGACCTCATCAAAACAGGAGATTGCCTCCTCGTACTTGCCAAGTAATGCCGCTGCAAGTCCATCTTCCATCCATTCGTCTATTCCTTTCTTGAATTTGTCTAGTATTCCCAAC
>JAWCRP010000035.1:0-9575 GCA_038869175.1 Candidatus Nitrosotenuis sp.
AATTGATGCGTCTAGTTTCAGGTAATTATAATATCACCATCCGTTTAATTTTTGCAAATTTCAAGCATCATCATGCTAAGATGCAAGGGAATGTGCAAAACAAAGTATCGGCAATTTCTAGGACAAGTCTCGCTAAGGTATAATGGGCAAAAAAGATGCGGCATTTGTGACATCTACATACGGTGGAGTGATGTCAAGTGTCCGTGCTGCAACTCGATTCTGCACAAAAGACCTCGTCACTCTAGGGCCAAAAGCAAATACTATGAAAGCGAGGGAGTACAGTGGTTTTAACTGCACTTTGTTACCGAATAAATTCTGTTTTCAAAATTGGCTGTCTTGATTTCAAGCCTGTTTTCCGCATCTGATTTTCGAGATTTGCTGAGCTTTTCAAGCTCAACTAGCGATTCTCCCTTAAAGCCAACGGATGTGCCAAATATTGCATCGGTGAGCATCGTCCCATGGTCACCCTTTTTTACATCATCGACAATGTTGTAAAACTTGATTGCCTCTCTTTTTTGTACTGGCGTGCCTGTTGATTTGTTAAAGGCAACTGCAATGTACATCCCGTTATTTTTTACGGCAACTGGCACTTTGTGGTTCTTGCCTGATTTACCAGGAATCGTCTCGTTGATCAAAATATCGCACTTGTGGTACATGCTTGCCACGTACGCATAAAACCTATAGTCTGCAAACTTGCCTGCATCATCGCTTTCACAATCAATAAAGATTCGATGCAGCATTGTTAGGGCGCCATCATTCATGCTTTGCAGCCTGTCGTCCAGTCTGCCTCGCTCCAAAAGGTTCGAGTTACATTCTTTTGCAATTTTTTTTAAAATGAAATCGGGAAGGTTGTAGTTTTTGAGTGCGGCAATAAATGCGCCTGCCTGTGACATGCCAAAAGTTGGGAATCCTTTATTGACCATGCAGCTCACTCCTTGCTATGTTGATATGACTCATAACCCGTACCATTGCCTAAGCTGTTTTTGGCTTATAACTGTTAGCAAAAAATTGAATTTTCTGATCGTCGGTTCTGGAGCCCAACTTGATTTATAACTGATCGTCGCCAAACCAATGATGCGATAACCAGAAATGGAAATTCAAACTACGCCGCAACTTGTACTTGATGTATACAGAAAACTGGAACAAAATGTATCGGAATTCAAAAAAAAAGTTAACCGATCGCTTACGTTGTCTGAAAAGATTCTCATAGGCCACTTAACTGATATGTCTGGGGAGCCTGAGCGAGGAAAGGACTACGTTTTTCTAAAGCCGGATCGCGTGGCGCTTCAAGATGTCACAGGCCAGACGGTGATGCTGGAGTTCATGCAAGCCGGACTAAAACAGGTGACGCTTCCAACTACAGTGCACTGTGATCATCTGATTCAGGCCAAGATTGGGGCAGAGCAAGATACAAAGCTGGCAATATATGAAAATAATGAGGTATACAAATTCCTCGAGTCAGCATCAAGAAAATACGGTGCTGGATTTTGGAGGCCTGGTGCCGGTATCATACACCAGGTGGTTCTAGAAAACTATGCGTTTCCTGGTGGCCTGATGATTGGAACGGACTCTCATACTCCCAATGCAGGCGGACTTGGCATGATTGCAGTTGGTGTGGGTGGTATGGATGCTGCGGAGGTGATGGCTGGAATGCCTTGGGAATTATTGTATCCTAAAAGAATCGGCGTGTATCTTACGGGAAAAATGAGTGGCTGGACTGCACCAAAGGATGTGATACTGTATGTGGCAGGACAGCTTACCGTTTCGGGTGGAACCAACTCTGTAATAGAATACTTTGGACCTGGAGCTGAGACCATTAGCTGTACTGGTAAAGCCACCATCACAAACATGGGTGCAGAAATAGGTGCTACATGTTCCATATTTCCATATGATGAGAAGATGGAGACATATCTTCGTGCCACTAACCGGGGGGAGATAGCCGACCTTGCAAACAAACACCGAGATTTACTCACCGAGGATCCTGATGTGGTGAAGAATCCGCACAAGTATTTTGACAAGGTTATAGAAATTGATCTCTCAAAACTGGAGCCGTATGTGGTGGGGCCCCACACGCCAGATCTGGCAAGACCAATATCAAAGCTTGCAGAAGATGTAAAAAAGAATAACTATATCGATGAGATATCAGTTGCGCTAATTGGCAGCTGCACCAACTCGTCATATGAGGACATGTCAAGAGCATCGTCAGTTGCAAAGCAGGCACTCAAGAACGGCGCAAAGGCAAAAGTTCCATTGCTTGTGACTCCGGGATCCGAACAGATACGTGCAACCATAGAGCGCGATGGGCAGATGGATGCGCTAAAGGAGATTGGCGCAACAGTACTTGCAAATGCATGCGGGCCATGTATTGGTCAGTGGAGTAGGCCTGAGCTGAAAAAGGACGAGCCAAATACCATCATCACATCATTTAATCGCAATTTTCCTGGACGCAACGATGGAAAGAGGAACACTATGAATTTCATTGGCAGCCCGGAGATAATAGTGGCCTTATCGCTTGGCGGCAGACTATCATTTAATCCTGCCACTGATCATCTTGTGAGAAAGGATGGAACACAATTTAAGCTGCAGCCACCTGATGTGGCACCTGAGGTACCATCAGAAGGATTCAAGGTTGGGGTCGATGTTTATGTGCCACCAGCAAACGATCCTGATTCGGTGGATGTATTGGTTGATAAAAACAGCACGCGCCTGCAGCTTTTGGAGCCTTTTGAGAAATGGGACGGAAAGGATCTTGTTGACATGCCGGTAATGGTGAAGGTGAAGGGAAAGTGTACTACCGACCACATATCGCCTGCCGGGCCGTGGTTGATGTATAGGGGACACCTTGACAAGCTTAGCGATAATCTGCTTTTGGGCGCAGTAAATGCATTTTCAGGTGACGTTGGAAAGAGCACAAATAGTCTTACTGGCAATGAGGAGTCTATTCCAAGCATTGCACGCCAATACAAGGCAAAGGGACTCAAATGGGTAATTGTAGGTGATAGTAATTACGGGGAGGGCAGCAGCAGGGAACATGCAGCTCTGACTCCAAGATATCTTGGATGTGGTGCCGTGATTGCAAGAAGCTTTGCACGCATCCATGAAACCAATCTTAAAAAACAGGGAATACTTGCACTTACTTTTTCAGATCCTGCTGATTACGAGAAGATAAAAGCAACAGACAGGATATCTCTTGTCAATCTTGACAGCTTCCAGCCGGGCAGGCCAGTAAAATGCATCATATCACATGCGGACGGAAGCAGAGACGAAGTGAACCTTAATCACTCGTACAATTCTGCTCAGATAGAGTGGTTCAAGCGCGGCTCAGCACTCAATGTTCTTAGGGAAAAAAACAGATAACGTGGGGCCGACCGGAGTTGAACCGGCGATCTACAGGTCACTGCAGCTCCAAACTCACATCATCTTGTGAAATCAGTTTGGATTTTTTACTTCTGGAGCCTTTAGCGATGACTGAATCATAGTCGCCCTACCAGGCTAGGCTACGACCCCACAGATATGAAAAATCCGGACTTGGATTTATTCTCTCTGATGTGACCGACTAGATTTATTATCAAATACGGAATCATCAGGATATGGTAAGGCCGCTTTTGCTAATTGGTGCATCGATTCCTGTGATCTTTGCAGTGATGATTGCGATTCCAATGATCACCAACCCCCAGATTCCGTTTACTGCCGCAAATGCAGACGACAGAATCGCAATCGAGTTTACAAAACACCAGATAAAGAAGATCTCGTTAGGACTCACAGACAGGCTAATGCCTCAAAAAACAGAGATAATTACAATAGACAACGATGGCCAGACAAAATACCTTGCCACAGTAGATGGTACATCGCAACAGGCAAAGACGATGGTGCTGGAAAAGTCTGACGTAAGAAGGCTTACAGCGCTAGTAAAGGAGACTGGATTTATGCAACTACCAATAGACTTGATTGCAGCAGATGATGAGAAGACCGAGTATACCAAGTTCTCATTAAAACTCACACTCAATGGGCATACAAGGCAGATGCAGTGGGTGGAACAAAATGCCACATCTACTTTAATTCCACCCATTCTGACTCAGGTGGAATCAAGTCTTGATTTAATACTAAACAAAGCAAGTTCACAATGAGCGGAATAAACTACGCCCCTATAGGGCGACCATTTGTAATTACTGCTGTGATTTTGGCGTTTATTGGAGTAACAATAGGCACCATGTGGATGTTTTCTTTTTTTGGAATTGGGATTCCAGAGATTTACAACATATTTCAAATTCATAAGACAATTCAACTAGAAGGATTTCTCACGCTTTTGATAATGGGTGTGGGGTATGTTATAATTCCAAGATTTAGGAATGTCTCACTTCCATCCAACAGGCTTGCCATAGCATCGTTCCTGCTTGTAGTTGCGTCACTCATCTTAGAATCTGTCCAAAAGATTGGCGGGTATGTGCTGGTGGATTCTGAAATCGTACGGCTTGCCGGGGTGCTGATATTTGCGGCAGTCTGCCTTTACACCATTCGCACAAAGCCAAAACTCTTGAGGGAGGCAGATTACTTTCTTGTAATCTCAATCTCGGTTTTGGTATTTGTACACATGGTGCCCGTCATTGGCGGGGCCAACACCGACTCTCTTAACTATATTCAGATGTGGTTGCTCTTTCCAATACTTGCAATATTTGGAGTTGAATACAAGACGCTTCCTTCTTTTCTTGGCTACATAAGACCTAACAAGATCATGACTGCAGTCTGCCTTGGGGCCGCATTAATTGGCTGCATCGTTGGGGCTGTCTCATTATACGTGGATTTCACTGCAATATCTATTGCATTTAATGGCACGGTGATTGTGATGACTGCATTATTTGCGATCTTGTCTTATGTTTACGGAGGGTATGACAACAGAGAGATTTTGAATTTGATGCACGGTGAAAAGAAGGCGCGATATGACATGATAGTAAGGCACACACGAATCGGATTTGCGTTTCTGTTTGGTGGATTTGCTTTTGGCATTTTGTTCTATCTGCAAAATGGATTTTTGTTTTATGATCTTGCAATACATTATGTAGCAATTGGGTTTGTTGGAATCACAATAATGCTGTTCTTGCCGATGATGCTTCCACCGATAGTGGGAAAAACAATACAGTTCATGAACTTTAGTAAGGTTCCATTACTTTTGCTTCTTGTAGCGCTAGCACTGCGCACCGCAGGCAATTACGTTATCGACCAGTCGATTCAGAATTCATTTTCTGCAATATTTGCAGCCTCTGGTATTTTGGTGCTTGCGTCAATGTTTGCATTCGTGGTGATGATTCACAAGTCCATGTCCGATATTCCCTCAGTTAATATCGAATTTAAAAAGAAGCTGTAGTTGTGCTCGTGTATATTATAAATAGTCAGACACACAAACTCGTTAGTATGATTCCTCTTTCTGGCAATCTTGACGGTGCCAAGGGCAGAGTGACTGAGAAGGTGGGGGACCATTCAATTGCAAGAGGTACTACCACACTAAAGCGCGGTTTTGCACACATGCTCAAAAACGGTGTTGTTATGGACGTCACCACAGTTGAGCAGGCTTTGATTGCAGAGGAGGCAGGTGCAGTATCTGTAATGGTCTTGGACAAGCTACCATCTGATGTTAGAAAGGCAGGTGGTGTGGCAAGGACTGCAAGCATCAAAGTGATTGAGGAGATTATGGATGCAGTAACTATTCCAGTAATGGCAAAATGTAGGATAGGACATGTGTACGAGGCACGTGTGCTTGAGGAGGCAAACGTGGACATGATAGACGAGTCGGAGGTCCTAACTCCTGCAGATGAATTGCGTCACATATGGAAGTGGGACTTTACAACGCCGTTCGTAAATGGAGCAAGATCGCTTGCGGAAGCGCTCAGGCGTATTGAGGAGGGGGCTGCAATGATTAGGACAAAGGGCGAGCCTGGAACTGGAAACGTTGCAGAAGCTATTACGCACATAAAAAAGGTAAACGACGAACTTAGACTGATAAAGTCAATTTATGATTCTGGGGACAATCAGGATCTTATCAGAATGGCTCGAGAATTCAAGGTCTCATTTGATCTTGTGGAGCAAACAGCAAAGATAGGGAGACTCCCCGTGGTGAATTTTGCGGCAGGCGGGATTGCAACTCCTGCAGATGCGGCATATCTTATGTCTCTTGGCTGTGATGGGATATTTGTCGGCTCCGGCATATTCAAGGCAGAGGATGCAAAAGAAAGGGCAAGAGCTATAGTTCTTGCCACTACATTCTGGGAAGATGCGGACAAAGTCAAGGAGGCGCAAAAAATGATTGACGAGCGACAGTCGATGCTTGGACTTGATGTGAAGAATCTGGAACTTCGAATGCAAGAGCGTGGTTCTGCGGCATGAATGTTGGGGTATTGGGGGTACAAGGAGATGTGGCAGAAAATGTGTCTGCTACCAGATCTGCAATGGCAAGACTTGGCATCAAAGGAAACGTAAAGGCTGTCAAGACGCCTGATGAAATATCAAAGCTTGATGGATTGATAATACCTGGAGGCGAGAGCACCATGATTGGACAGATGTCGCTTGTAAATGGTGCCATTAAGACGATAAAAGAAAAGATACAATCGGGGATGCCAGTTTTTGGGATCTGCGCCGGATTGATTTTGCTATCAAAAAATGCAAAGGACAGAGTGGTTGGAAAGACAAACCAGCCTCTTCTTGACTTGCTTGATGTGAGGGTGGAAAGAAACGCCTTTGGAAGACAAAAGGACTCATTTGAGGCCGAGGTATCGGCACAGACTATAGGAATTGCAAAGACAAAAGGCGTGTTCATACGGGCGCCCTCAATTGAGGATGTTGGCAAAGGTGTAGAGGTTATCTCCAAATTTAACGAGAAAATAGTGGCAGTCAAACAGGGCAACATAATCGCAACGTCGTTTCATCCGGAACTGACAAATGATGTTTCATTGCATCAGTATTTTGTCGGCATGATTGCGCAAAAGAAAAAGTAAGTGTTATTGGAGTATTGGATTGGTTTACGGAAACTTGGCCTTGCCAAATTTCCACTTTTGCGTGGTAAGCAGCATGTTGTTATTTAGCGAGTTTGTTTCCAGTTTTTTTTCTTCATTTATTTTGTAATCTTTAGATTTTTTGTTCTGTCTTTCCATGGTTTAGTATGGGTGTTATTGCCTTTAAATTTGATCAAAACCGGCAATTATTGCCTGTTTTCCATGAATTTGTCAGTGTTTGGTACTTTCTAAATGGAAATTATTTGGTGATGGAATATTGACATGTTCTACGTTCTTCGGATTGGCTGCTTTCAAACTCGTATGATGATGTATTACGTAAAGAGAATTCAACTGAAAATAATCGAGCGACGTTTATCAAAAGAATTAGCCGAAATCATGAATAAATGAAAGAAATCTGAAATGAGTGAACTGTCTGAATAAGCGTTTGATGCAACCATTTGATTCTATACTCTGTTGGTTTTATCTAAATAAAAAAATGGATTGTCCATTACTGGAATGGATCAATGAATGGACAATTGACTATATGATCACTGTCCATGGGTCTTGCAAGCTCAACATTAATCAAACCTGCTTTTCTATGTGCACTGATATCATCCATGGTTTCAAGAACAGACGCAGATGATGGATCTTTCCATCCGATCATGAATATTCTCCACATCGGGCTGTAATTGACATCACCTGGCGCCGCGGCGGCAATTCCTGGTTGGAATCCCATTGGGCCTGCACCGCCAACTCCATTCATGAACTGGAACAAATCCACTGCTGCAGAATTGGCAATCAGTTTTGCTGATGTTGGCGAGTTTGCAACTCCCATCATCATGGCTGGCATCTCTGGGGTGGCATCAGTTACGATGTAATAGATGGTTCTTCCGTCAGGTCCCCATCCTCGATGTGCTACAAAAGTAACCGTCATGTCTTTGATGTTTATGTCTAGCACCTGACCACCACCGTATTCAGTATCGTCCGTGAGAATCTTGTTCTCGCGAACCTGTAATTGTCCTCCTGGCCACACAACTTGCGGCATGTTAAGGACTACAGGAAACTCAGTCAGCGTTACCTTTCCTGCTTTTTCTGCAGCCAAGATCTTCTGTTCGGAATCTAGTATCTCTGGAACAGTGCCCGTATTCCATGTTACATGTACGTGTGCTGTTAATGCACTATACCTTTCAGGCTGTACTGGTGTGCTGGTAAATACCTCGCCTTGGAAGCCATGTATGCCACTACCACTAACTCCATTGGAGAAGAAGTACGTCTTTGATAATGCTTCTTTTGGCGTGTTTGCAAGAGGAGGAGCAAGCTCTACTCGCCAATTCTGTTTTTCAGTTATGACATCTGCGTGTGATTTCTCACTAGAGTCGGTTATTATGTAGTATACAGGATTGCCGTTATACCAGCCCATATGTAATGGAATTTTGGCAGGAACACTGGCTCTTGATAGTTTTAGGAAGTAGTCCGGCTTTTCCATCATCATCGACTCCATTGATTTTTTTGTGGAATCGGTAGTTGATGGTGATTTTACTCCAAATTTTGCTTGCTCACGAGTTGTATCAATTATTGGTTTACTTACAACAGCAGTTGATTTGGGTATTTCAGAACATAGACGGTCCCCACATACTACGCCTGAATTTTTGCTACCATAGCTTTTTGCACCAGTTCCAACAGATTGGGCGTCTGCATTTGAGAAGTTGTTTGTAGCTAATACTGCTGCAAATAATGGCAGTATCAACAACAGTGCAAAGTATTTCTTAGTCATTGAAGTGTGATTTTTCCAATTGTTTAAAAGAGTTTTTCCAGATCATTTTGTATGGTTACATCATTCAATTTTTTTGGTGTGATGTTGAGATGTTTCTAATTTTCACTGTTACTGTTTAATTAATAATTTAAGTATTAAAGAAATTCCAAACAATTCAAGAATAAATTAATCAAATAATTGAAATTGAATTTGGATAAATGTTTTTATGTAAATTATTTACCTTAGAATTTGTTGTACATAAAATGTGCTGATTGTAATTGCCTTCCTTCAGAATGTAAAAACAGCAAGTCCCAAAAAGATTGTCCCAATTGTACTTGGAATGAGTGTTGTTGTTGGAAATAGGCACGAGTTTTCATAATTTTGGATATAATTGAGCCTTTTGCATAAACATTCCCAAAAATACATCTCCCAAGCATCTTTTGACGATCCTATCTTGTGATTATTCATCACACGATTGTAATAAACTACCAGCGGATACACTAGAACACACATCAGCACATATGATTTCAAACTCTCCCGTACATGAGCATCGCCATATACCGAACAGTCCTTGATGCGCCAGATCAGCAACTCAATCGACGTACTCTTGACACTTCTAATGATGTCTGGTTTTTGATCTCCTTTAATGAAATAGATATGCCTAACGTAGACCTCAGACTGCGAGAAAATCCCTCTACTTCGTTTTTATCCTCACTATAATGCAGAAGGATCAGTTTGTGTATGGGAAAGTTTCATATGCCATATAAAATCCCTTCAAGTTCTGCTCCAAATGTCGCAATCTGAAGGTCTGTCGAACCATTTATCTTGTCACTTGTACC
>JAWCRP010000036.1:0-8915 GCA_038869175.1 Candidatus Nitrosotenuis sp.
CATTTACGACAAAGACAAAAGACTGTTAGTTGCGTATGATGGTCCAAAAATAGTTGGTCTGATTAGTATGCTACTGCTTAAAAGACTAAACCAGACCAAGCTAGAAATGTATGTGCCAGAACTTGTGGTACTACCCAAATACCAAAGAATGGGAATTGGAAAAAAACTTGTTTCTCGATGCAATCAACTTGCAAAAAAAGAAAAGTGTTTTCGAATAAGACTAGAATCCGGATATTCTAGAACGGCATCACATACATTTTATAAAAAGATTGGATTTGTGGACTATGCAGTTACTTTCAAAAAAACACTAAGCTAGTGTTGCTGTAGCAGGCAATTTCACCTTCTTTACAGCTTCCTCTAGATCTTGTTGTGTTATCTTGATGTCCTTGTATGACTTGATGCTGCCACCTATGTGTTTCCTTAACGCACTAATGGCTGCCCTACTACATACTGCAGCGATTTCAGCACCAGTATACCCATCTGTCATATCCACCAGCTTGTCAAGTTTTACATCCGCAGCAAGTGGCTTTTTTCTCGTATGGATCTCAAATATGTGCTTTCGTCCTTTTGCATCTGGCTTTGGAACCTCAATAATTCTATCAAATCTTCCAGGTCTGAGCAGTGCCGAGTCTACAATATCGAGTCTGTTTGTGGCGCCAACTATTAACACTCCATGAAGCTCCTCTAGTCCATCTATCTCGGTTAGTATCTGCGATACAACGCTTTCCGTTACATGTGAGGAATCACCACTTCCCCTTCTTGGAACAAGCGCATCAATCTCATCAAAGAAGATTATGCACGGTGCTGCTTGTCGAGCCTTCCTGAAGATCTCTCGGACTCCTTTCTCTGACTCTCCAACCCACTTTGATAACAACTCGGGACCTTTTATGCTAATAAAGTTGGATTCTGTCATCCTTGCAAGTGCCTTTGCAATCAAAGTCTTTCCAGTTCCTGGCGGACCGTACAGCAAGACTCCTTTTGGTGGAGACACATCAACGTATTCAAATGCCTCTTTGTGTTTTAGTGGCCACTCTATGGATTCTTTCAGCTCTTCTTTTAGCGATTCCAGTCCTCCAACATCATCCCATGTCACATTAGGAACCTCGACTAAGACTTCCCTTAGCGCAGATGGTTTGACCTCCTTTAGCGCATCCTTAAAGTCCTCATCAAGAATCTTGATCTTTTGTAGTATGTCAGCTGAGATCTTGTCTTGTTCCAGATTTATGTCCGGCAAAACTCTTCTTAGCGATCTGATTGCTGCTTCCTTGGCAAGAGACTCCAAATCTGCGCCTACAAACCCATGTGTTATCTTGGCAATCTGATCAAGATTGACTTTGTCGTCAACTGGCATTCCACGTGTATGGATGTTTAGTATCTCAAGTCGGCCACCCTCATCTGGAATTCCTATCTCAATTTCTCTGTCAAATCGTCCAGGCCTTCTAAGCGCAGGGTCTATCGAGTCAGGTCTGTTTGTTGCCGCAATTACTACTACCTTTCCTCTACTCTTCATACCGTCCATCAGTGTCAGAAGCTGTGAAACTATTCTCTTTTCTACCTCGCCTGTAACTTCATCACGCTTTGGCGCAATCGAGTCAATTTCGTCGATAAATATGATACTTGGTGTATTTTCCTCAGCCTGTTTGAATATCTCTCTTAGTCGCTCCTCTGACTCACCGTAGAATTTACCCATTATCTCAGGGCCCGAAATTGATGTAAAGTGAGAGTTTGTCTCACCTGCTACCGCTTTTGCCAGAAGTGTCTTTCCAGTTCCTGGCGGACCGTACAGCAAGACTCCTTTTGGAGCCTCTATTCCAAGTTTCTCAAAAAGCTCTGGATGCCTCATTGGAAGCTCTACCATTTCACGTATTTTCTGAACCTCCTTTTTGAGCCCTCCCAAGTCGTCGTATGTGATTCTGGGAACAGTGTTATCCACGCTTTGCGTCATTGAGCCAAGCTTAAACTTTGTGTGCGGCGTTACAATCACAGGCTTTGCTGGCGTAGTGGAAGTTACAATCAGCTGAGTCTTTCCACCAAGATGTGTGTTTACTATTATGGTATCACCTGTTGTAAAGACATGTCCTTCATAAAGAGTTGACATGTATTCCTGTAGTCCTTCAACTGACATCTTTTCTACTGGCGACAAAATAATCTGTTCTGCATCTGCAGCATTTACAGGTTTTATGTGAACTTTTTCGCCTATTCCTGCACCTATATTGTGCCTTGTAAGACCATCAATTCTGATTATGCCAGAACCGTAATCCTCAGTTCCACTGGGCCAGACCTTCACATGGGTCTTTTTGTTTGCCAAAATCTCCACAATCTGCCCTGCTTGCAAGCCATTGTCCTTTACGATCTTTGGATCAATCACTGCAATTCCCTTGCCTACATGGCGTTGTGCTATTTCGTCGATTTTTAGTATAATCTCGTTCATTCTAACCACCAAAAATTGAAGATTTAGGAGACCTCCACGGCCTTGCCTTTCGGCTTGTCTTCTTCTTTGAGTTTGAACTGGATCTCCAAAATTCCATTTGTGTATGTTGCTTTCACCGAATCGACATCAATCTTATTTCTGATTGGCACCTTGGCATGGTATTTCTTGTCTCCATGTTCTGCATCTATGTTTACTATGCTGCCCTCAACTACTATCTTGATGTCTTTTTTGTCAACTCCCGGCATCTCGGCTACAAGCTTTAGCACTTTTTCTTTTTCGTCAACCAATGTGTCAACTAGTGGTTCTCTTTCACTAGATGTCGGAAGCAGGCCTGGTCGGACATTTCCGTACTCCCTTACGTGCGGTTTGCCATCAGGTCCAACGGTTAACGAATATCCGTAATAATATGGACCGTATGTCTTGCCGCCGGCTCTCTTTACGTCTTCAAAGATCTCATCAAAATCCATGAAGGATCTTGACATTCTTTGAAAGAGCCTATCGAATTCATCATCGAAGAACATTGTCATAATCACCTATAGTATGTAATAGATATTACATTATATAAATATTTATGATAATTGTTTAAAACATGACATAAGACTCTTATATATGACATATATTAATAATTTCATGAGGGCATCCAATCTCTCAGTACCGGAAGTAGTTCGTGAGATTATCACAAGAAACCGCTCCATTTACGATTGTATGAAAATGGATATCATCAACTATACAGCACTTGCAGTAAGAATCCAACCTGATGTTGAAAAACAGATTGGAAATCCCATAAACCTGAATACAATAGTTGTAGCAATAAAGCGCTATGCTGACTCGTTTGTGGAAAAAGAGGAGATAAAGCAGGATTCGGTTCTCAAAAACGCAAGACTCTCATTGACTGATGGCATACTTGACATCAGATTCTCACAGAATGACATACCTGATAACCCTGCCTCGATTTTTGAAAAGTTTGCTCAGTACGACTCTGATTATGAGTTTTTCCGACTGGCAGATTCTACATTTAGGGTTCTGACTGAAGATATTGTGGACATTAGAAAAATCTTCGAGTCATTTCCATCAGCAAATAACGTCCTCAATACGGGATTAGCAAAGATTAAGATCAGAATACCTGGCAACCAAAACAGGTCTGACGCCGTATCTTATGTTGCGGAAATACTGCACAATAATGGAATCGAGTTACAGAACGCATTTTTCTCACAAGATGACATAATACTCGTATTGCGAGAGCATGATGCTTCAAAGGCATACGAAGTTTTAAGGGCAGAGATATCCAGATAGTCAGATCCCCAAGGATTCTGCCTTGGTAATATCCAAAAAGACCTTATCACCCACCGAGATGTTAAGATCCTTGTATTCGCGTATGTCCATTTTAATGCTCGTAATACCTCCAGGCATTCCAAATGCTCCTCCTGAGAGCATCTTGTTTAGTCCCTTCATCATCTCGTCCATGTTTGAGAACCCCATGACGCCGGAGCCGAACGGGGACTGCGGGAACGTCTGGCTTTCCTTAAAATCCTTGGTTGGTGAAAGAGATAAAACAACATATGGGGCTCCATCTGGTGCGGCATCGATTCGTACCACAACATACTCTTTTTTCATAAAGTAAACCCCCATTCACGATATTTTAATTGTAGCTCTTCTGAGCAGTTTGGCAAAACTCAGATTAAACATTAAATCAATAGGTTTTGCAGTAAGTAGGTGACAAAGAGAATTTTAGTTCTTGGAGGCGGGTTTGCAGGCATAGAGTGCATACGCAAGTTAGAGTCTCACTTTAAGCATAATTTGGAAGTAGAACTGATCATGGTTTCGGAGGATAACTTTTTGTTATTTACGCCAATGCTGCCTCAAGTTGCATCTGGCATGATTGAGACACGTCATATCATTATCCCGCTTAGGACAATGTTCAAGAAGACAATGTTTTATGAGGGTAGGGTCAAAAGCATTGATCCGTATGGAAAACGCGTAACACTGTATGGAACACCGGAAAAACGCGGCATCTCACTAGACTATGATTATCTGGTTGTGGCACTTGGCAGCCAAACCAATTTCTTTGGGAACAAATCGGTTGAGGCACACGCTTACACTATGAAGACACTAAACGATGCTGTTGTTCTACGGAACAGGATAATCGATATGCTTGAGCAGGCAGAAAACGAGGAGGATCCCGTGTTGAAAAAATCACTTCTCACTTTTGTCGTCGTGGGAGCAGGATTTGCAGGTATTGAGACGGCAGGTGAGATGCTTGACTTTTTACACGATGCAAGAAAACACTATCCGCGTATTTCCATCCAGGATATCCGGGTCATCGTGTTAGAAGCTTTGACCGTCGTGCTTCCGGGGTTCTCAGAAAAGCTAGCAAAATTTACACGCAACAAGCTAATTCAAAGGGGAATTGAAATAAAGCTAAACACACTTGTTGTAAGCTTTGATGGCTCCGAAGTCCTAACAATGGATGCAGTCGAATCTAGAAAAATGGCAATCAAAGAATCATCACTTGACTCTATTCAGACAAAGACGTTGATCTGGACTGCAGGGGTAACACCTGTAGACACCATCAAAAACTCTGTGTTCAAGACGGACAGAGGTCGAGTAATAGTAGATGAGCATTTGGAAGTGCGTGACTTTCCCGGCGTATATGTGATCGGTGACTGTGCTCTTGCGATAAATCCTCGTACGGGGAAACCTTATCCTCTGACTGCACAAAATGCAGAAGCTGAGGCCAAAATCACAGCATACAATCTACATGCAGTCATAACTGGCAAAGAACGCAAAAAGCTTGACTATACATCAAAGGGCCAAATGGCCATCATAGGTAAAAGAACTGCAATTGCACAGATAGGGGGACTGAATATACATGGCATCATCGCATGGTTCATTTGGAGAACGGTATACCTACGAAAGATTCCAAAAATCAACAAGAGACTTAGGGTCTTACTAGATTGGACCGCTGATCTGTTCTTTGATAGGGATATCTCAAGGCTAAAGATTGTAAGAAAAGACATGCCAGTTGACTATAGAGAGCTAGACGAAGTTGATGATGTATGGTAGATTTTTTGTCAACTTTCAACAAAAATGTTGCTGATTAAGCTGATCAGCTGAAGAAATTTTTTGAATTAATTCTGCGATCTTATTGGCATGATCCAAAATCCAATTAAAAGTATAACCGCCAAGTATGTTGTAGCTGTAATGGGGGCTGTATCGTTATTGCTGCTCACATTTGGCTATGCATCAGCTTTCTAGCTGTGGCGCATTTGCGCCCATTTTTTTAGATTTTAGGTAGTGCGTGACTAAATTAAGAATAATTTATAAGATATTTTCAAGAACTCAAATCGATGGGCCTTTTCAAAAAGAAAACAGATGCAAATGAAACAAAATGTAAGACGTGCGGGTTGGAATTGCATGATCCGGAACGTCTAAAAAGACATGTGAAAAAGGCGCACGGTCACCTACCTGCCAAAAAAATGGAACCTGGCAGCGGTGAAGGCGGCATGTGGTAGCTAAAACAAACCTATTATTGTAAATATACAAACTATCTGTTCTCATCATATGTTGAGCGTAATATCTGAAAAATACACAAATGTTTAACCTGATGATGATCCAATTTATACTTCATAACTATCATTACAATTATGTGAAATGAACATATATGATACTAGAGTTATCCGTTGTTCCAAATGCAACCGATATGTGGGTGAAGTAGAATACGACGCAGAGATCATACTTCCAAAATGCGGCAAGTGTGCAAATCCGACCCCTGATGGGATTGACAAGCTTGTATATGCCGTAAGCAAATTCAACAAAACAACAATTATGGCAACGTGAATATACTCAGAAACGAAAAGCGTTAGTAGTGCGTGTAGTCACCATGAAGCTCATTCTGTAGTTTTTCAATAATATCCATCTGCCCGCCCTTGTTATCTATGCTTACAAGCAGCAGATGGTTGTCGCCAAGAGGCATGGTTATTCTTCTTAGCTTCTCGTATAC
This sequence comes from Candidatus Nitrosotenuis sp., assembly GCA_038869175.1. Lineage (GTDB taxonomy): Archaea > Thermoproteota > Nitrososphaeria > Nitrososphaerales > Nitrosopumilaceae > Nitrosotenuis. The sequence continues at coordinate 6,432 of JAWCRP010000036.1, forward strand.
TGCAAGAACATACATGCCCCTTCCTATCTTTTGAGCAAGTTTGCTTCTAACTTTCCAAGAGTTGACAGAATACCTAAGAGATTCCGCAGTCTCCTCCTCCGTTAGAAAATTTACCACACCTACTCTCTTCCTTGATGATACTACGTTTGCATTCATATCGCATATTCTGGCATGTCTAATGTTCTCATCCAGATCCATTATTCGGTCCAAAAGGTCTTCAAAATCCATTTGGTAGTATATTATAGTCAAAATTTGATAAAAAGATGTCGGCTCGAACGTTACTTGGATGTGTGAAGCACATCCAAATCAAATTCCAGATGACCGTTCTTTTGAAATGTACGCGTTATGGCGCGTAAACTGTACTTCATGAATAATCGTCTTCAAGAAACATCCATGCCATTCCTGTGAGATCTTCTCCTGATATTCCGACCGTTTTTGGCATGTCCATCTTTATCAAAGGATTTTTACCCATTTTTACTGGCAATCCTTCTGCCAGACTTTCTATTGGCAGGGGTTGCCAGTTTCCGATCTGAATCGTTGACATGTATTGTATTGTATGTGGGGATATTTGGAAATGTATCCCGCTTTGCGGTATGCCTTTTTGGATGTTTTGAACACTAAATTTTGAATAATGGAAGAACAAATACAAAACATGGATGCACACACATTGCAAAAGAAAATTCAAGGGCAAGTATTCACCTCCGAAGAATTTCTGAATTTTTATTCGGTCGACTCTAGCTTTTACCAAATAAAGCCAAAACTGGTAGTGATTCCAAAGACGGTAACTGATGTAATTACTGTGGTGCGTTTTGCACGAAAAAACGGCCTGTCCATAACTCCTAGAGGCGGAGGAACTGGACTTGTAGGAAGTGCACTTAATGACGGAATAATCCTTGATATGAAAAATTTTGATAAAATTCGACTAAAACAAAATTATGTTAATGTGGGTGCAGGAGCTAACAAGGGAATTTTGGATAGAGTATTGGAACAACACAAAAAATTCCTGGGCCCAAATCCATCAGTTGGTCCGTATTGCACGATAGGCGGTATGATTGGAACCAACGCAAGTGGAAGTAGATCAATAAAATATGGTGGTACAATAGACAATCTTCTTGGCGTGAAAATCGTCACTGCAAATGGAAAGATAGAAAGCCTTCCCTCAAAGAACTCGCTATCGAAATCAATACTGGCTTTTGCACAAATGATTGACAAGTCAAAGTTTCCCCACGTATCGAAAAACTCGTGCGGATATAGACTTGATGCAGTAGATGATATTTCCAACACTCATAAGGTCATTGCAGCATCGGAGGGAACACTGGCAATAATCATATCTGCAAGACTACGAGTATATGATATACCAAATAAACGCACATTGTTAATTTTAGGCTATAAATCCGTAAATGATGCATTTGATGATTGCAAACGCTTGGCAAATCTAGACCTTTCTGCGCTGGAATTCATCGATTATACTACCATGAAAAACATCAAGACAAAATTCCCACAAAAAACAAAATGTCTGCTCTTTGTAGAATTTGATTCTGATATAGCAAAAAACATCAAGAAACTGACAAAAATCTCTACTGGAAGCATCCTATATCACCTAAACAGCAAAACTCTGATTACAAAATGGTGGAACTATAGAAATTCTGCATTGCATTTTAGTCTCAAGAACATGCTCTCAAAAGAAACAGTTCCACACATAATAGAAGATGCTACAGTTCCATTGGATGCGCTTGACAAACTTTTAGTGCTTGTCTGTCACATACGCAAAAAATACCATGCAAGAGTTGTCATGTATGGTCATGCCGGTAACGGAAACATCCACGTAAGGTTAGCATCTAAAAACAAAAATAAAAAAACAATTGACTGTCTTGCAAGCGAGTTCTTCTCTAAAATCATTGAAATGAATGGAACTATCACAGGAGAGCATGGAGATGGAATTGCCAGATCAAAGTTTGTATGCAGGCAGTATGGGAAGAAAAACTACCAAATCTTTATCAGAATGAAAGATCGCCTTGATCCAAAAAACATCCTAAACCCGCACAAAATAGTTACGGTTTAAGAACATCAGTTTTTGTAGTGTTTGTCTATCTCCAAAGACCGAGGGCTGCCCCGATAGTAGTGAACACGCTTGTGATCTTCTCAAAAAAGTCTTCCTCAGGAACGTGCGTTGCTGCTTCAATATTCGTCGATGTTATCTCTTGACCTTTCCATTCTGACAAGGCAAAATCAACCTCTGTGGTTGCCTCCTGGCGTGTTTCAGAGTCTGCTATACTGTGTAATTTGGTTTCTGCCATGCTCAGCTCTGCTTGCCTTATCTTGGCCTTTTCCAAATTCTTTTTGGCAACTGTATTGTTTGGATCTGATTTTAATGCTGTATCATACATCGAAATAGCCTGACTAATTTTTCCTTGCTGCATCATCAAATTCGCTTTGTTGTTTAAGGCGGGGGCAAAATTTGGATCCAAATCAAGTGCCGCATCA
>JAWCRP010000037.1:0-8888 GCA_038869175.1 Candidatus Nitrosotenuis sp.
TCGGTGCTGCGCTAGGTGGAACCGCTGTTGGAACGATCTTAATAGCCCTATTCGTCGGCGTATAGGGAAAGTTCCCGACTTTTTCTTATTTTTAATTCTCTTCTACAACATACCGATCATCATAATTGTCTAAAATTTTATATACTCAGGGTATCTGTAGGGGATTAATGGTCTGGCTTAGACGATGTACTCACTACTTGTTCATAGTAGTGGTTGCAGTCAACTCTACCCTGCTAACAATTAATGCAGGAGACTACATCTTCTACACTGACTGGGCCTGGACTTCGTTTGTCGTATTCTCAATATCGCAAACACTGATGTTAGTAGTCGGCGCATGCTACTATCTGACATTCACAGGAGTTCCAGGAACGGCAACGTATTACGCGTTGATCATGACTGTCTATACATGGGTTGCCAAAGGTGCATGGTTTGCACTCGGTTATCCATATGACTTCATTGTAACACCGGTGTGGCTCCCATCAGCAATGCTGTTGGATCTGGCGTACTGGGCTACAAAGAGGAACAAGCACTCGCTGATTCTATTCGGTGGTGTAATGTGCGGATTATCTCTGCCATTGTTCAACATGGTCAACTTGATCACAGTTGCTGACCCATTAGAGACTGCATTCAAATATCCAAGGCCAACTCTGCCTCCATACATGACTCCAATCGAGCCTGCTGTAGGTAAATTCTACAACAGTCCGGTTGCACTAGGTGCAGGCGCAGGTGCGGTATTAGCACCGACGATGGCTGCACTGGGTTGCAAGTTAAACACGTGGACGTATAGATGGATGGCAGCTTGGTCCAAGTGGGACTAAAACCCTACCACCCTTTTCCTTTATCTTGTTTAGATTTACGGGTACCGTCAGGTATTGATTAAAAAATATTGCACATGTTGTGATCTTTTGTTGTCTTGTGTTGGGATATGACTTTGTGACATCAGGTATTGTTGAGCCAGATACTATCTGTTGAACCAAAGCCGTTTGTCAAGTGGGCAGGAGGCAAAAGACAGCTTATCCCTATAATTGATAGGTATCTGCCGGAAAAGTTTGGCACCTACTTTGAGCCGTTTCTTGGTGGTGGAGCTGTATTGTTCCATGTGTTATCAAAATATCCAGACATTCGATGCAAGGTATCTGATCTTAACTCGGATCTTGTTCTCTCGTATATCACAATACGGGACAGAGTAGATGATCTTATCAAGTCTCTTGAGATTCATGCAGAAAACTATCACAAAAACCCTGACTCATATTACTATGATGTGAGGGGGCGGGAGCCAAAAGACCAGATTGCCAAGGTAGCGCGCCTTTTGTTTCTGAACAGAACGTGCTTTAACGGATTGTATAGGGTGAACAGCAAAGGCAAGTTCAACGTGCCTCTTGGAAGATATGCAAACCCGAACATAGTTAATGAGGAAAATCTGCTATCTGTGAGCCGGATTTTGCAGTCCCGAAAGGTGCAGTTTAGCTGCAGAGATTTTTCATCCGTTCTTGCCGATGCAAGGAGGGGGGATTTTGTCTATTTTGATCCGCCATACCAGCCAGTTAGCAGAACTGCGAATTTTACCAGCTATACAAATCGCGACTTTACGTATGATGATCTCAAAAGACTGGTGGAGGTATCTGAAAAGCTTGCCGACAGGGGATGCCAAGTGCTACATTCTAACTCTAGTTCAGATGAGGTCAAAGCTCTTTTCTCAGGTAACTGGAAGATTGTCAAAATACCGGCAAACCGTGCCATAAACTCCAACTCTGCCAAGCGAACAGGACACACGGAGTTTTTGATCAAAAATTATTAGAAGCTTCGAACGGGATCCGAACCCGCGACCTTTACCTTACCAAGGTAACGCTCTACCAGGCTGAGCTATCGAAGCACAAATTTTTCCTTGAATAATTCCTTATTATGTCTAATTGAATATGGCGTAAAGCGCTAAACCGTTAAATCCAGTTTAAAATCTAACAATTCTGCAGGGATAGCCGAGCCTGGCCAAAGAAAGCAAATGTTGCTTTTGGATGCGCGGGACTTAAGATCTAACAATGGGTGATCCCGTCTCTTAGGGGTCCGTGGGTTCAAATCCCACTCCCTGCATCTTTTTTACAACAAATACTGTATTGGGCACCATGTCTGCATGTTATGTTCATATGACATCCTTGACTGTGGATCCGACCTATCTTGGATGCTTAATTCCCTTGGAGTTTAAAATCTCATACACGTCGGGAAGTGAAAACACGTATCCAATATGGACGCAATCTTTTTCCTCACAAAGCTGACAGTAAAGTTCTCCCCTTTGAATGGTCACCTCGGCGATCCTATTTTTGATGTTGTCCTTGAGAATTACGCGGTCATCGTCTACTGAAACCTTTTCTATTTTTGGAGCATATCTTGCAAATGTCTTGTCCTTTTGCATGGTTTGCTCTAGCATGTATGTGACATAGCCGGAAAAACTGTTAATTCCCTTCATCATCAGGTCCGGCTTACTCTTTTCAAATACCTCGTAGAACTTGTCGTATACTTCCTCCGAGACCGTGATTGATTTGAAACCTGCTTTTGGCATTTTACTTACCTGTTACCGTACCATAAGGTACAATACTATATAACATTTGTTGTATGTCGAGTCCAGACATGGAACGCATTAAATAAACACGAGTGTAATTAAAAATATCTTAATGGTCCGTGGGTATCAGCAAGATCAGATCCAGCAACAGCTAATTGAGATCCTATCTGAATCAAAGACCGGCCTTTCGGGTGTGGAGATTGCAGAAAAGCTTGGAATCAACCGTGCAACCATGACAAAATATCTTAGAGTATTTGCAGCAGAGGGCATCATAAAGCAGAAAAATATAGGAAACGCAAATTTGTGGTTTGTGGAAGCAGGAACGGAGAATCTGCAGTTTCCACAGGACTACTTTCATGTCAAAGAAAAATTCCTTGAATTTCTGACCTCTGGAATGCAACATCAAGCATACGGGCTGATAAAAAACTCTCAACATTCGGGAGCAGACACATCAAAACTCTTAATCGAGGTGATTATCCCGGCAATTGAATCCGTCGAAGGCATGTATTTGAAGGCAAAGATAGGAAAATCCGAGGCAAAACTGTTCTATAACATAATATCGCATTCAATTCGAATTCTCTCCTTTTACCCCGAAAGTGTTGATCCAAAGAAGAATGCCATCATAATATCTGCAGACGAGACAAGCGTTCTGTATTGCAAAGCTATGTCAAGTGCTATGAGCTCAGGCAGGTGGAATGTATTTGAGCTTGGTGATATGTCGGATGCAATAGATGCAATGTACGATCTTGATCTACAAAAACTCCTAACTAGGGTCTGGAAACAAAAACATGGACTCATGCTGGTAATAGTGTTTTCTGCAAGCGAGGAGGGGGCTAGATTTTTCTCCGAGTCAACAATTGCAATAAAGCCAAAATTTGGAAAGAACTTGCATCTTGCAGTACACACCAAGGCCGGTTCCAACGTAAAGGCGGATTTTGTAACTGATAGATTTGATGCAGTCTTGCAGTGGGCTGATTCAATAGCTGAAACACTGTCATAAATAAGTGGGCCGAGAGAGATTCGAACTCTCGACCTTTCGATGTCTGAAAGGTTGTTTTATCAGTCGAACGCTCCAGCCAAGCTGAGCTACCGGCCCTAAAAAATCCTCATTTGTGACTGTATTTTAAGTGTGGTGTTATTTTTTCCACTTTATTGAACAACCTATTGATGGATCAAAATCCTTTACAATTGGTTTGTTTGCAAGCAATCTTTCAATATTTGCAATCATAGTCTTCTCAGTTGCCTTATCTTCTGGTTTCATTGCATTGTCGATTCTGCCATGGAACACAAGTTTCCTATTCTTGTCAAACAAGAATGGGTCGGGAGTACATACTGCACCAAATCTTTTTGCGACCTGCTGAGTGTCATCTACAAGATATGAAAATGAGATTGCCTTTTCTTTTGCAAATATCTTCATGTTATCAAAACTATCATCCGGATAACTAACTGGGTCGTTACTGTTTATTCCGACTACTGCTACCTTGCCTTGGAATTTGTTTTGAATCTCGTTTATAGCATCAACTTTGGCCTTGACATACGGACAATGATTGCACATGAATATTACAAGCAGTGCCTCATAATCTTTGTAAGTTGCAAGGGAGTGTCTTTTACCGTCTACTCCGAGTAGATCGAAATCAGGTGCCATGTCGCCTTTTCTTAACACGACCTGGGATTCCATGACTACCATGAACTGCGCTTTACTTTATGGAAATAAAAATTCTTGCACACAAGGACAACAGTTAAAATTAACACGATCAAGTCACCTCGTAGGGCTGATAGTTCAGTGGTAGAATGCCCGCCTTGCACGCGGGAGGTCAGGGGTTCAAATCCCCTTCAGTCCACTTTGATTTGCAAAACCATTCACTAAAAGATGGATTTAAATAGGAATATTTGAGAGGATCAGTAACATGGCAGAACTAGCATATGCGGGAGAATCAATAGCTGTCTGGATACCACTTATTGTCGGTTTGGCACCAGGTTTGGTATACTGGTTCGTTATAACTGGCATGAGAAAGAGAAAGTAACCTTTCTTATCTTTTATTGTTCTTTTTAATTTTGTAAAAGCTTCTAGTCCACATTGTTTAGAATATGATATTTCTTATGTGATTAAGCGCCGCTGTGTATTCATCCTATGAGAAAGATTGCGGTGTTGCTAGTTGCAGCTTTGCTATTCTTACCGGTATCGCAGGCATTTGCACAAAAGACTGACACCGGTTCTGCACTGGCAGTCAAACTCACGGCCACGCAACCATTTGTCTACAAAAATCAAGAAGGATATACCGTCATAATAGGCGAGGTTGAAAACACGCGAAATTTTCCCGTCAATAATGTCAAAATAGCTGTAGGATTTTACGGCTCTTCTGCTGGAGGTCCTGGCGGTGTGCCTGCAATAGAGACTGCAGTAGGCACCTCGTTGTTGGAGGTAATTCCGCCGTTCTCCAAATCGCCATTTATGGTTTTATCAAATACACCTGATCCGAGAATTGCAGAAGTGAATATGAACATTATTGGATTCAACTCTGCAGCACCAAAGCCACAGCTATTGGAGATATCCACAACGTCTGCAATAATAGGTGACACGGTAAGGGTTTCAGCTGATGTTACAAACAAGGGCCAACAGGACAGCGATGAGGTGATGGTTCATCTGATTGCGTACGATGCGTTTATTCCACCAAGAATTATCGGAATCGAGAGTATATCTGTTGATAATATTGCAAGGGGTGCTACCGAAAGCATCATGATCGAGACGAAAGTGGATTATAGGGCATCATCGTTCAAGATGATTGCAGAGTCATACAACTACCAATCAAAGATGACAAACGTTACGGATCTTACATTAGAATCGCTGGCCAAATTGATAACAATACGTGATGTACGGGTGGCGATTTTCGATGAGGAAATATCTGAAACCAACGTTGGTGTTCCAATGAACATTACAAGCAACCTGGCAATCCAGTTTGCAGCTCATACGAATGCAAAGCAGGAATATGTGTATTATGCACAAGTAAAACAGTTTGGCGAAATGCCGGTCGTGGAGTTTCTGGGAACAGCTGAGGGCGTATTCGAATCAGGCGAGCCGCAGAATGTGGTAGTGGAATGGATTCCGCAAAACGAAGGAATCTTCTTTGTTGAGGCATATGTTTGGGATAAAAACGGCGTTGCACTGGCATCGCAAAGTAAGACGATATCGATAATCTTGGTAAAACCATAAACTTATCTTGAAAATGCTGTAGCATGGTATTGTGCGCACGTTCGCTATTGTGGCAATGGGTGGAACATTTGACATAATTCACAAAGGGCATATTGCCTTACTTGAGAAAGCATTCTCGATATCCTCACACGTGATAATTGGGCTGACAAGTGATGAGATGGCAAAAAGAAGGGGGAAAAAACTCTTTCATACATATGAGCAGCGATTTAATGCGCTTTCTGATCTGTTAAAGGAAACATTTCCGGGTAATACCTATGTGATAAGCAAACTCGACGATGATTTTGGTCCTGCTGTAGTTGAGGGGGACGTAGAGGCGTTGGTAGTGAGCGATGAGACTGCGTATCAGGGCCAGGTTCTAAACAGGATGAGGGCAGAGCGGGGTCTTGGGCCGGTCCAAGTCGTGATAGTTCCACTGGTTCTTGCAAGCGACGGAAAGCGCATATCGAGCACGCGCATTAGGAACTCTGAGATTGACGCAGAAGGCAACATGCGATAGTTGACAAACTACTTTTTGTTGTTTGATTTATGCAAATAAAACTCAACTTCTCAAATGAGTGATGCCTTGACTATCATCAATCACATGATGAAAAAATTCGCAAAAGACGTAACTAATCTTCAGGAGGGTTTGCATCCTGAAAATCTTGCCTTTTGGTATGATGTAGTGATAAAGGAAGCAAAGGATATGGCGCCGCCATGGCTGGTTGACAAAATAAAGGTAAAGCAGGATCCAATACTTCCGATGAAGTTCAACTTGAATATTTCCAAGAGGGCTGTTAGGTACTTTATGATGGCAGTTGAGAAGAATCTAGAACACATGCCAAATTCCACGAGATTGTATTTTCTGAAGGTTCAAGAAACTCTGTCAGGCGAAATGGACAAATCTCTAGTCTAGCCCTTTGTTATCTCTACTGTTTCTTCGGAGGCCTTTGTGTCAAGTAGGCTGTCTTCTTTGTCAAGAACGGACTGTATGAAATCTACAAACGCATCCACTTCCTTTGAGTTCTTTAATACAATCGAGTGTGCAGAATGATCTTTTAGCGATATGACCACCTCGTTATCATAGATATTAAGAATTGAGGCAATGAATGTGTCCTTGCCGTCCTTGATGAAGATGAGGCTTGCAAGTTTTGCTGCCTCATGTCTGTCTTGACAAGATATCTGTATCTTCATTTGTCTTCTAACATGAATTTTGCAATCTTGTCTTTTGCCTGCTCGCGCTTTTGCTGGTGTTCCTTTAGGAAGGCGTTGACTTTTTCGATTAGAATTGACTTTAGCTCTCCTGTCAATAGCTTTCCAGATCTATAATCATCGTGTATTGCTTTGAGTTTCTTATCGTCAGGCTCAAAGAATATCCTAAGGTACTGGTATGGAACATCGATGTCGGGATTTCCTCCAATCTTTCTGTGCTCTTCTACGGTTGGCTGACCGCCTGAGAATGCGTATTTGTTTATCTTCTTTTTTACCACATCTGGTGGATCTGTGGTGTAAATGGTTCCGGCCTCTTCTGATGCTGACATCTTCCCTCCAGGCCCTGTAAGTGCTGGTATCATTATGTTGTGTATTAGTGCAGGCTTTGGTTTGCCAATCTTTGGCGCCACATCGCGTGTGATTCTAAAGTGCGGGTCTTGGTCTACTCCAAGTGGGATTAGTACAGGTCGGTCCTCAATGAAACACGGTGCTGACTGCAATGATGTGTAGAAGATCATTCCTATGTTTGTCTCGTTTTTGAAGCCGAAGACTGCTTTGGTGTTTGAAAAGTTTATCTTTTTTGCCACGCGAGCAGCAATTGGATACAGAGTCTTGATATTCTTGGTGTTGATTATGATCTTTGTGTTTTCAGGTTTGAACCCCAACGCAATAAAGTCAAGCGCATTCTCATAGGCAAACTTGCTTGTCTGCTCTAGCTCCAAGTTTTCTTTTGCAAAGAACTTTTCGTCGTCTGTAAGCTGGAAATACATTGTGGTGTCAAATTTTTCCTGCAACCACTTTGCAAATACCCATGGAACAAGATGCCCTATGTGCGTGTGTCCTGACGGACCTCTTCCAGTGTAAATGAAGAATTTCTTTCCACTTTGGTAGTCACTTAAGATTTGGTTAAGGTCCCTGTGGGAGAAAAAAATACCTCTTCTTAGCATAAAATGGATCTCGCCTGTTATCTTTTCGATCTTTTTTATCAACTCTGGAGTAATTTTTTCTGTACCGAACTGCTTGATCAGCTTGTCATAATCGATTTCGCCCTCAACGTGCCATGGTGTGACGACAAAATCATCTGAAGGCATTGAGTTTGAGTTAGGTTAAGGTTTAAAAAGTCTTTTCGACTCGTTTTTCTGTTGTCCCAAGTTTTTCATCCAATTGAGAAAACAATCATCAAGCTGCTCAAATCCGCACCAAATCTCACTGAACAACAAATTGCAGAAAAGACAGACCTTTCAGATGATCAGATAAGAAGAGGAATAGAATGGCTCAAACTCAAAAATCTGGCAAACGTTGTCGAGTCGGAAAAGATGTTTGTGCGACTTGGGAAAAACGGCTTGGTTGCAAAACAAGAGGGGCTTCCTGAGCGAAAATTAGTTGCACTTGTTGCGGCAAAGCCTATGCTGTTTGATGATTTGCGAAAAAAACTGATGGGCGATGTCAATGTAGCAATCGCAAACGCAAAAAGAAACAACTGGATATCTATTGAAAAAACCGACGCTGGTAATGTGGTTGCGTTGCAACAAAAGGCTGATCTTACTGATGAGGAGAAAATAATTGAGCAGGTTGCTGATGGAAGAATTCCTCTCGAGAAGATTGAAAATGCGGCGGCTCTGGAATCACTCAAAAAAAGGCCGGACTTTATTGTTATCGAGTCTGAAAAATCAAAGACGGTATCGTTGTTGGAAGGCGCTCTGTCGGTAGACGTCGATTCTGCTGATGTCGGGGCCATTGATGTTGAGGCAGATGTTCCTTGTCTGTTTGCGGCAAGAACACATCCTCTCAAAGATACAATAAATGAGATAAGGGAGATCTTTGTTAGTCTTGGTTTCTCAGAAATTCTAGGCAACTTTGCGCAGCCAAGCTTTTGGAATTTTGATGCACTGTTTACTCCTCAAGATCACCCTGCACGGGAGATGCAGGATACTT
>JAWCRP010000038.1:0-8579 GCA_038869175.1 Candidatus Nitrosotenuis sp.
ATCAAGAGACTTGGCAAGCGCATCATCGAAATTTCCTTGCACTTGAACTATCTGGGCGCCAAACTGATACGCCTGCGAAAGCTTACCTGGCGCAATCTGTCCTGCAGGAATGTATACATCACATTCCATGTTTTCATTTGCCGCATACATTGCAGCCGCTGCCGACGTGTTGCCAGTTGAGGCACAAATCAGCCTTTTTGCGCCTATTAGTTTTGCGTGTGTTACTGCAGTTGCCATACCGTTGTCTTTGAATGAGCCGCTGGGATTGTATCCTTCCGGTTGCAGCCACAGGTTGTTGTGGTCAATTCCTACAAAATCTGCTACCTTGGACATCTGATAGGGCTTTGATTGTCTACCCTCAGCTCCATCTAATGATACTAGGTATTTTGAACACTCTTCCTTGCTGGTAGTGTCTATTTGACAAAAATTCAAAAGCTCTCTAAAGCGCCAGACGCCACTTTCGTTGAATATGTTTTCCTGCGGATTTCTTCTTGTGTAAAATAAGTCTTTTAGTTCGGGGGATGGTGTTTTTTTGTATTTCACATCAAGTAGATGTCCTCTTTCACATTCAATGTTTCTTGATGTGACTGGATATTCCAAACCGCAGCTTGGATCAATGCATTTTAAGAAGGCATTATCGCTCAATCTACTCAAAGTGATGATCACCTGTTTAAATTTGAACCGTTATTTGTACTGGCTGGCCCAAGCTTTTTGAATGGTAATCAGAAAATACGTGTATGGTAAACTTTGAGGTGTACATTAAAGGCATACTTGAACAGATAGACGACTCTTACACTTTACTGCAAAACCTTCGTGATAAGCCTGGTGATCTGGAGATAATAAAAAGAGAGACTGCAAAGATAACTGGTCTACTGCAAGCACTTGCCAACAAATTTGTTACAAATAAGGATGATCTGTCGGATTACCAGCATCTTGTAGTTCCAACTCGCACTTATCTTAACAACTATGATTTCTTCAGAGAAATAGATACAATGGCACTATTGTATTCTGATGATGTGCTAAGATTAAAGAACCTCCGTCTTACAATTCTTGATGCGCTTTCGGAAAGAAACCTAATTGAACACATAAAAGCAACATTAAGGGAGAATTCCTAGTTTGTCTAATAAGAAAAAATGCGTCATATGTGGATGTTCTGACCACAAGATATTTGGATGTTCACGTCACTGGTCAAAAAAATGTGGCTGCTACAGTTAGGATGATACAAAACGGATACGTACAAAACTAAATCGTGCTGGTTTGTCCGCTCTTTTTTGCCCCAGAGCGCACATGAAAGTTCATACAACACTTGCATTCTTTTTCAAGACATTCCTTTTCTTCATAATGTCCGCATATTCCACACTCACAGTGAGTTTGCATGGTGTTCATACTTGATTCCACAATATAACTAAAACTGCGTATTTTTTACTGATCTGATGCTCAAATGACGCTATTTTTTTGATTTGGCTTTCGATTTTGATTCTGGTTCTTTTTTTGGTTTAGTAGGTTTTCCAGCCAGCTCTTCTTTCATTTCTTCTTCTTTTTCGTCTACCGTTTTAATTATTTCCTGAATAAATTTGTCAAGATCATCGTCCATGACAGGCGGTTCTGCTTGGGCCGCAATCTCATTTATTGCAGCTGAAATCTCAGAGCTCACTTGCTCAAAGCTTTCCGGATCTTCGTATGCTGCACTGTATAGCGACTTTAGATTGTTAACCTGATTCACTAGTTGGTCAGTTAAAGTCAGGCGATAATCTGTGCCATTGATTGTGATCTCTTTTGTAAGCATTATCTGGTCTTTTGTGTATACTTTCTTATAGCTTTCGCTAAAAAGATCGAATTGCTGTTCAGTTTTTCAAGACCTGTTGTTCACTATCGTATCAATACATTACATGCGTTATTAGTAACGCATGACATCTTGTACCAAAAACTGATCGAATTGTAGATCGTGTTGTCTTCGAATGTAGTTATCAAAATGTGATGTATTCCAATGCCACTGCATCACTAATCAGCGGGAAATGTTTTGTATTCACAACATAGCCATTTTTGATATCATTGACCGAGACCCATCTATTGGTTGATGTGTAGTGACTCCTTTGACGTAATTCGTCCTCGATCGCTTCTATGTCAAACTCGCCTTCTTCGATCTGCTGCGTTTTAAGGTGTTTTATTGTGACTAGTATCTTGTTTACCTTTACCCTATCACCGAACTTCCACTGTGTTGGTGGGTGTTCATCTGAGACCTCAAGTATCTTTATTTTCATTTCTTTGTCGCCAAAAACGTTATGGCTTACAAGCATTCGTTCGTCAACAAAATCCTCAAAACTCATAATGATATGTGCGGTTTCCGCTAATTAAAGAGTTGTTGTGGATTTGCAATCTTTGGCATTGGAATCTCTGTCGTTTTGGCATGCCTTGTATTGAACGGCATTCGATAATCTGCAAGGTCTATTCTTTCTCGCTTGCCACCAGATAACAGATACGTCGTGCCGTCATAATTACACGCAAAATCTACCGGTTCCTGAGATGTATTCCACACCTTATAGTATTCCCGTAACTCACGTTTTTCATACTGTCCCAAGCCGATTCGCTTTTTTGAGAGAAACTTGAAGGCAAAGACCACCTTGCGTGTATTGTAGAGCTCAAATGTGTTGACCCATCGCAGGCATCTTTGTACTTGATCAAATGGCACTACAAGAGAGTTGGTGGTTCCGGATTTGGCTTCAATTGTAAATATGGTGCTATTCTTGGTGCTTACAGCTAAAATGTCAGGCAATGCTACGCTTGGAGACCCTAGCCTAAATGCCTTCCAGTCAATCAAACTGTTGAATCTTTTGACAAGTGTGTCTTCCCAATGGTATCCTCGCTGCCTTCTTGTTCTTGCTATCTTTATGTTGTCTTTTTTTACTTTGGTTATATTGTGATTTGATTTAGTTAATTTTGTCTTCAACACATGTTCTTTGTATTCTTGCTTATAGTAAATGGGTTATTATGATAATACCAACAACGTTGTTGTCAAGATTTGACCAAAACAATCCCTACGCAAATGTGAATTCTGGTGAATTATTGAGGCTACACTTTGTAAGCCGTACTGTCTTGCCAGGTGCAAGAGACTGGCTGTCAGATATGGTGCCGATCACTCTAATGCCGTCTTCAAGCTCAACAATGGCAAATGTCTTGCCATCTTTTTTGGAAAACTCTACAAGTGTTCCTGTCTCTCTTATATGTCTCCAAGAAAGATCCCCAAAACATGTGTTGCAATAATTACTTGGAGGCCATGTGATCTTGTTACATTTTGGACATTCGCCTACTACAAATCTGCCCTTTTTTAATTCAGATTCAAAAACATTCATGCTTTAAACACCATGACAGTTGAGGATGTGGCTGCAGCAGACATGTTGTGGACAAGGCCTGCCTGTGCCTCATGGATCTGTCTTTTACCTGCAGTTTGCTGAATTTGCTGTACTATCTCAGATACCTGGGCAAGCCCTGTTGCGCCAAGTGGATGACCTGTCCCAATAAGGCCACCTCGAGGATTTACTTTTTTGTCAGCCGTTTTGTATAGTTCAGTAATGTATTTACCGGCCTGCCCTTTTTCTGCTAATCCGATCTCTTCTAGGATCATTATCTCGCATATTGAGAATGCGTCGTGAACTTCAAAGACATCGATTTGTGTTGGATCTGTTTTAGCCATAGCAAATGCATTTGTGGCAGCAATCTTTGTAGATTCAAGCGATGTCAAGTCATTTCTTGCAAAACTTGCAGAGACTGTTTTTTGTCCGATACCTGTAATCCATACTGGTTTATCGGTAAATTTTTTGGCAAGGCTTTCTGAGGCAAGAAGTACTGCAGAGCCGCCAGTACACGGCCTAGAGCAGTCTAACAGTCTAATATCATCGGTTATTTTTTTTGAGTCTAATATGTCGCCAACATCATATGCTTTCGTGTTGTATGCATTAGGGTTGTCGATTGAATTTTTGTAGTTTTTAGCAGCAACTGTCGCAATTTCATCTTCTGTCGTTCCGTATTTTCTTTTGTGTGCCTTGGTAAACATTGATGCCCAGAATATTGGATGAGTAAATTCACCGCGAGAGACATCCCATTCAAGTACTCTACCTGGACTATCTGACTTTTCTGCGCCTACAACAAGTGCCACTTCGGATAAGCCAGATGCAATGTATGAATAAGCAGACACTAGGGCGTTGGTCCCGGAATTACAAAGACTTTCCACAGTATGGGATATTCTTGGAGATATGCCACATGTCTCTGAAGCTATGGCGGAAAGATATTTTTTGTTCTCATTGGTGGAAACAAGAACTGTGTCAATATCTCCCTGATGAAGATTCCGTGTCTCATCAAATATCTTCTTTATAGATGCAACTAGAACATTTTCAATTGGAGATGGGTCTAGTGAAAATCTCGTAGTTGATTGTCCTACTATTGCAACTTTCAATCTACATCACTGATTGTTTTGGCGACCAGATCAAACGATTCACTTACACTTCCAACTGGATTAAATTGTATTATTGGATTTGTCACTCCTGCATTACGTATCTTTTTTATCTGTGTTTTGCACATTTCAGGTGTACCGCAAATGGTTAATTCATCAAGCATTTTTTGCGTTATTAATTCGTAATTTGTTTTGAGTCCAGTTTTTAGATATTCTTGATATATTTTGGCAGTTTCCTCCTCAAAGCCATTTTTGGCAAGGAATTTTCTGTATATTTCTCCAACCGAAATATAAAATGCCAATGTTTTTTTTGCACGGTCTTGTGCTGCCTGTTCGTCAATTGATATGCTTGTAATAAATTGACATGCCACATCTATTGTCCGCTTTGATTGCATTTTGTGTATAGTTTGTTTCATCTCGGAAATCGGTCTTAGGTAAAATATGCATCCATCTGCTATCTCCCATGTAAGATCTATCATTTTTTGGTTGATGGCTGCAATGTAAATTGGTATGCTTGTTCGTGGTGGCTTTATGAGTAGCGAAAATCCGCCAAGAGAGAAGATCTTCCCGTTATAGTCTATTTTCTTTCCTGACAATATCAGACGTATGATCTCTACATATTCGCGCATACGTGCAAGTGGTTTTTCAAAGTGATATCCATGGAACCCTTCAACTATTGGTATGCTGCTGGTACCAAGCCCAAGCGACAGTCTTTTGTCCGATATGGTGTCTATTGTGGCAGCACCCATTGCTATTAATGCTGGACTGCGAGAAAATATGTTAATTATTGATGATCCTATTTTTGATTTAGTTTTCTGAGATATTGCGCTTAGCATGGCAAAATTTTCCATTCCCCAGGTCTCGGGAACCCACAATGTGTCAAGGCCAATCGAGGATGATTTTTGGGCACACGCTAGCACATCGTTTATTGTCAACAATGAGCCAAGGCTTAGTGATAGTTTCATGTTATGTCACTTTACTGAATTTTTTCATTATTTTTGTACTCATTGCAGCAGAGCACTCTTCAAGATCTTTATGGGAATCAATCGAATGCCAAAACACATTTTTACATTTTATTCCAAAGAGTTTTCCTTTTTTTGCATAGTTGAGAAATACAGTGTCTTCAATCGCTCCTTTTTTTGGAAGATCTTTTCTTATGTCTTTTTGTAGGTGATAAATTCCGGCGTTCATCCATATGTTGGATATCGGTTTTTTTTCTCTAAAATTACTAATTTTATTTCCATGAAAATCCACTGTACCAAATCGTGTTCTGAGCTCAATTAACATTATGGAATTTGGCCTCGAAAACATTTGTTTTATGTTTATGGTTGTTATGACATCCCCATTTAGTACAAAAAATGAATTGTTTGATATCTTATCTAGCGCCTTTCGTATGGCACCACCTGTTCCTAACGGTGAATCTTCAACTGAATACTGAATATTGGCCCCAAACGAGCCTTTATGTTCGATATAGTTGATTATTTGTTCTGACTTGTAGCCTGTACAAATCACAAAATCATTAATGCCAAATTTCTTTAGATATCTTATCTGCCACTCTATGATTGGCGTGTTGTTTATTGGAATTAGCGGTTTTGGCACGTAGTCAGTAATTGGTTTTAATCTGCTTCCCTTACCTCCAGCTAAAATTATTGCTTGCATGCCATATTCGTGAAATCAGGCTTTAAAATTCTTGCAACATGCGGGCGCATGATTTTACCTGTTTTTTTGGATTTTGTTCTGCTTGTACTTTATTCTCTTTCCGCAGAACGGACAAAACCCTATTGGGATCTTGGTGTTCCCATCATATGTCACAGAATCTACTATGGTAAATCTGCCTATCTGATAGTCCCAACTTGGAAATCTCTTACAAAACTCCTTGAACGCCTCACAACAAAAGACGGTATTCCGATCCAAAGGATAGTCTACGTATTGACCTGACTCCGAATTTGGATCAGGTCTTGTTATTTTGGTATAATGAGCTTCCATGAGTTGATCATCTGACTAGTCTGATTAACTTATGACTTTTGGTTTTTCTATAATATGTCGATAGTAAACAGACCAAAATAGTAGCCTGCAAGTGTAAGTGCTACACTCCATACACACGATCCGGCAAATGTATATGCTAAGAATTTGTATGGTCTCATTCCTAACAGTCCTGCTGGTATTGATATCATCTCTCTCATTACTGGAACCATTCTTCCAAAAAAAACTGCCTTGTCGCCGTGTTTTTCAAACCATCGCTCTATTTTTGCTAGACGTTCATCTGTTATGCGAGCATATTTGAGATATCGTAAAAGTGCAACTCTACCAAGCTTTATACAAATAAGATAAATTATTGTTGAGCCAATGGTTGCACCAGTTCCTCCTGCAATTCCAAGTCCAATTGTCTCTATGATGCCCATTTGATTCTGTGATGCAATATATCCTGCAAATGGAAAGACTGCCATCGTTGGAATTGGGGGGAAAACTGTTTCAATTATGGCCGCAATAAAGACGCCAAGGTAGAGGTAGTCAGCTACAAGCGATGAGACCCACTGAATTGCGGACTGGATTTCTAGCAATTTGGCGGTTCAGTAAGATAGTAGTGAAGTTCTGTGTAGCACTCAACGCAGTATTGCTGCTCATCGGTATGAATACAATCGTATGTTTTTTTTGCATCTTTGCTACATTTTGCACAAATTGCCATGTTATTTTCTGAACTTAATTATTCCAAGCGCTATCTGGAATGCGCCTACTGCGAATAGCGGTATAGTTTCACCCATCACGTTCCTTTCTGATGTGGCGCCTTCTGGTGATGGCATTGAGAGAACTGCTGCGCCTCCAATCAGTATTAATACTCCAGCCACAATTAGCATCGTTGCCAATGTCTTTGAGGACTCTTTTCTTGATATGAAAAACCCTATTATTGGCAAAATCAGCGCAGGACCGCCAAGACCCATTCCACGCACTTTGTGATCAAATGGCAAAAAGCCGCCATCAGACGATTTTGACACTGCAACATCTGCACCATAAATGACAAGTAATGCTATTGCCACTCCAGTCATGATGATTGCTGCTTTTAGAGCCAATGCTCAAATTCTGGGTGATTTACTAATAAATTATTCTGATTGCGTTATTACGCGTTCTAGGAATAAAATCTTACCCTACGCTTGACACTGACTGTGTTGTGGAGGATCTTTTTAATATGGTTGCGAGCTTTTGTAACTTGAATTGACGGATGACGTAATGCGTGAAGTGACGATTGAAGAAGATGAGAAAAAACAAAGGGCCTTTGAGATCTTTTCTGATACATACACGCGTGAAATACTTTCAGCAGTCATGGAGCAACCAAAATCGGCACTGCAAATCTCAGAAGAGACAAAGATCCCTGCGACCACCGTGTACAGAAAACTTGGAGGTCTGATGGAACACAATTTGATCAGAATTTCAGGACAAATATCGGAAAATGGCAAGAAAAATTTCCTTTACAAGAGCAAAATCACTTCATTTCATATTACGTTCACAAAAGACAAATTTACAATATTTGCCAATACCAACGGTAGTTGCAAGTTTTGTCTGAACTAACACTACACATTCTGAATAATTTGTAATAAAATATCTCCAATGAGAAGCTGAACAATGAATCCTGCAGTAATAAACACCATATATGGAACTGCAGGTGAAACCCAAGTGTCTTTTTTATTGCAGAATTCAGAATTTTCGGCATGATGTGGTACGAAATTCAGCTTTTTTCCACATGCCGTCTCTTGCTCTATGGAGAAAGCATACTTGGGATTGGATGCCCTATATCCAACAAACATTGCGAGAATCTTTTTTGTGCTAGTTTCATTAAAACCATCAAAAATATTCTTTCCAAGCAACAATAATGCCAGATTCCGCGTCATGTTGACAAGTATTGTGATTAATGATAGACAAATTGCATTTGTTAGGGTGGAAAATGGAGTAACAACTGCCTCGGTCATTGAAATACCTGGAACAAGAATAGATATGGTAATGATTGCAAATGCATCAGCACCTCCAAAAAATCCAATTCGCCATATCAAAAATGCTACTGGAACTACAATTGCCGATGTGCCAACCTTAAGTAACTCTTCACCCGGGTTGAAATGCAGAAAAATAATTACAATACCTA
>JAWCRP010000039.1:0-8342 GCA_038869175.1 Candidatus Nitrosotenuis sp.
GGGGTCGGCTCTACTTCCATCTTCTACAGTAAATCTCATCTTAAGTCCATGTGCTTTTGCATACTCTACTGTTTCAACAGCACGTCTCATTGCCTCCTCGCGTGTAATTCTTAGCTTATCCTTTAGATGAATATCTGAAATCCCAAGGTATGTGGCAGTCCACTTTGGATCACACTTTAGGGCCACATCTACATCTTCCTTGAGAGCACGCACATGAGCTACAATGTCTGCCTTAAGGCCCTGTTTCATGATAGTCTTTGTTGCCTCAAAATGATCTTCTGATACTACAGGTGAGATCTCTATCTGGTCTACTCCAAAATAGTCTAGCATCCATGCAATCTGAATTCTCTGTTTGTTGGTAAATGTAACACCCGGATGCTGTTCTCCCTCCCTCAAAGTGCTATCCAACACGTGAATCTTACGTGGTTTTTTGTCGTACTCGTTCCATAGGTGCGAGTAGTAATTTGGGTCGCTCATTGCAGAAATGGGTGAGCTTTGTGCTGGTTATAAAGATAATCGTACTAGAAACGGCATAATTCAGATAAATCGTATCTGTTTTAGGCTTACAGCAGAATTTTCAGCTCGATTTTCGTCAAGTAACGTCACGAAGTATGATGACTGTGTTTGTGTCTGAGACTCCAGGCACCTTGCGAAGCTGATCTATTGCTATGTTTATGTCGGTGATGTTCGGAGCAGAAAGTATGACTGCTATGTCGTACTGACCTGTTATCTCGTAGACTGTTTTAATGCCATCAAGCTTGGTAAGCTTTGCCGATACCTTGGAGGTATCCATTGACGATTCTACTGAGACAAGAACTATGGCCTTTGTGGCACTCTGCTCGCCTATCTCTATGGTAAACTTTCTGATTATCTGGTTGTCTATGAGATTCTTTACTCGCCTTCTCACTGCAGATTCTGACAGTTTGAGCTTTTTTCCAATGTCTACGAAAGATTCCCTAGAGTCCTCCTTTAGGATTCTAAGTATTTCAGCATCAATTTTGTCCTTGTACACTCTTTCTTTCCGCCTCTCTTACAAATAATCTATCTAGTACCTCTAAAACTTTTGCGACATCATTCTCGGTAATGACTAGTGGTGGTAGCAGTCTGAGGATATTTCTCCCAGAATATAGCAACAAAACTCCCTCAGAGATGGCATCAAACAGTATGTCCTTTACCTCAAATTTCATCTCAACTCCGATCATAAGTCCCTTGCCCCTTATTTGACGCACAACGCTATGCTTTTCTTTCAATCTCTCAAGGCCTTCTCTGAAGACTTTGCCGACCTTTTCTGCGTTACTCACAAGTCCGTCTTCTGTGAGAGCCTGTAATGTGGCAATTCCTGCAGCACACGACAGAGGATTTCCGCCAAATGTTGACGAGTGTTCACCTTTGCTCATTGCTGCCAAGATCTCAGGTTTTACTAGCGTGGCACTCATCGGAACTCCTCCAGCTATTCCCTTTGCAAGGCACATTATATCAGGTGTTGTATTCCAGTGATCACATGCCCACATCTTGCCTGTCCTACCAAGTCCTGCCTGAATTTCATCAAATATGAGCAGAATTCCTTTCTCATCACAAATTCTTCTAACTTCTTGCAAGAATCCGTCTGGAGCAACATTGATGCCACCTTCTCCCTGAATTGGCTCCATTATTACAAATGCTGTGTCCTCGTCAATTTTTTCGCGCAACGCATCAGCATCTCCAAACGGAGAAAATGACACTTTGTCAACAAGCGGCATGAATGACTTTCTGTATTTGGGATTAAATGTCACCGACAGAGCCCCCATCGACTTGCCATGATACGAGCCGTTCATTGCAATCATTCCAGATTTGCCAGTATACTTTCTTGCAAATTTTATTGCTGCCTCAACTGCCTCCGCACCGCTGTTTCCAAGATGTACATTAGTCAGTCCCTTTGGAGATACCTTGATCAGTCTCTCAAGAAATTCTTCTCGAGTCTTGTTGTATAATGATGTGTGTACTGTGATTATCTTGTCTACTTGTGACTTTATAGCTGCAACAACACGTGGATTGCGATGTCCTACCAGTGCGACCCCGTATCCTCCCATACAGTCGATGTATTCTCTGCCGCTCGTATCCCATACTCGCGTTCCCTCTCCGCGTTCTACAGTTACTGGAAATCTTTGGTAGAGACTACCAAGAAAATCATCTTCGCTCATTTGGAAATTACCGTGCATTTTTGATGTGATATTGCAGAGGATATTGGGTTTTCCCTCTGGCCGTTTGAAATTAATGCCTCACTTACTCCCATATCGAGTGCCTCTGTAGCTGCAAGGATCTTTTTTTCCATTCCAAAGCCTACCTTTGGTCTTATCTCCTTTGCTTCGGCATTTGTCATCTTTTCAACCAGTCTGTCATTCATTAAAAGCCCATCTACATTTGTCAAAAACAGTATTTTGTCGCTTTTTATCGCACCTGCAACATTTGCAGCAGCCCGGTCTCCATCTATGTTCAGCAGATCGTATTCTTTGCTTAATGCTATTGGAGAAATCACTGGCGTGTAGCCCTGCTCTAAGAGTAATTTTAGCAATGACCCATTTACCTCTACTACCTTGCCTGTATAGCCACCATCGATCATCTGCTTTCGTCCCTTCTCATTTATGATGACAAGCTTATCTTTTCGTTCTGCAATGAACACTCTTCCATCAGCACCGCTTAGTCCGATTGCGTTTATGCCGTTTTTCTGAAGCATTTGTACGATCGTCTTGTTTATCTTGCCTGACATTACCATCGTGAATATTTCGGCAGTCTCCTTATCGGTGTATCTTGATTTGATACCGCTTGGAGAAACTACGAATTTTGGCTCCTTTCCTAGCATTTCACAAGTCTTTGTGACCTCCTTGCCACCACCATGCACCAAAATCACGCCTTCATTTTCTGCTACTTTTTTGATGTCTGATATCGTGCTGGGATGAAGATTTTCTACTACGCTTCCTCCAATTTTTATTGTAATCATTTTATTTCAAACTGGCGTGAGTGGAGAATATCTTAATCCATCCATCTCGTCAAATCCTGCCATTATGTTCATGTTCTGGATGGCTGAGCCTGCTGCACCCTTCATCAGGTTATCAGAAGCTGATAGCGCGACCAATCTGCGGTTATCTTCGTCAATATCAAATCCTATGTCGCAAAAGTTGGAGCCGACAACAAACTTGGGGTCTGGAAATTTGTATAGGCCTTTCTTGTCGCGTATGAGTCTGATGAATCTCTCGTCCTTGTACATCTCACGATAAACTCTCCATAGTTCTATTTCGCTCATGTCTTTGGTAAGGAATGTGTGATTGGTACAAAGAATTCCTCTTACAATATCTACTGCGTGGGGGCTCATTGATACTTTGATCTTTTTTCCAGCAATCTCACTTAATTCTTGCTCTATCTCGCCGGTGTGTCTGTGTTTTGCAGGCTTGTATGGTCTGATTACGCCTGAACGCATTGCATGATGCGTTCCAGCAACACTTCCTGCGCCTGCTCCGGATGAGCCGATTTTAGAATCCACTACGATGTGTTCTGTGTCGATGAGATTGTTTTTGATAAGGGGAGCAAGCGCTAGCATTGACGTTACTGCCATACATCCAGGACACGATACGAGCTGGGCGTTTCTTATCTTGTCCCTGTGAAGCTCTGGCACTCCGAAAACCGACTTTGCGAGGTATTCTGGATGTGGATGTTCCCACCCATACCATTTTATGTATCCTTCCTTGTCGTGTAACCTGTAATCAGCTGAGAGGTCTACTACTTTGAGACCTCTGTCGTAAAGTGCCTTTACAATCTCAGTCGCCGTTCCATGTGGAACTGCGGTAAAGACTAGATCGCACTTGTCTGACATTTTATCGTAATCAAGCTCAGAAAATGTAAGTTCTGTAAACCCTCGTAATGCTGGTTGGACTCTGTGAAGGTATTCTCCTACATACTGTCTTGATGTCACCATGGAGATCTCTACTTTTGGATGTGTTACCAACAGACGCAGCATCTCGCCTCCAACGTACCCGGATGCGCCTACTACTCCAACTCTTAACATACGCTATCCCACATGATGTGGTATAATTTATTTTCTACACTGGTTTCTATCTGTCAAATTATCGGCATGTTACTTTCTGATGTATTCTAGGGCGAACTTTATCATTTCCTCGGGGATGTTTTTCTTTGCAACGCGAGCAAGTCCTTTGAACTCTACGGTGTTGTTCACTTCGTGTACAATTAGACCACGATCTTCATCTTCCATCATGTCTATTCCCAAGATTCCGCCGCCCACTGCTTTTGATGCTCTCAAACACAGATCTTCTATTTCATTTGTCACCTCGCACAGCTCAGGATCACCTCCAAGCGCTATGTTTGTCTTAAAGTCCCCCTGAGATTTTCTATACATGGCCCCAACTACCTGTTCGCCTACAGTTATGGCTCGTATGTCTCGTGGTGGCCTCTTTATCATCTCTTGGAGATAGTAGATTCTATCATGTGAGCCGTCTTCAATATCACGCATCTCTATTATTGCCTCTGTAGTGTCTTTATCGCGAAGTGGCATGACTCCTCGTCCCCAGCTTCCAATGATCGGCTTTATCACTATTGGATAGCCAAGCTTTTCTATCATCTTTGTTGCCTCCTCGGAGGAGAAAGCAAAGTATGTTTTTGGTGTTGGAACCTGATGTTTTTTCAACAATAATGATGTTATCATCTTGTTTCCACATACTTCTGCAACTGGGTGGGTGTTAATTACTGGAACATTCAAAAATTCGAGACACGCGGTAAAGTGCAGTCCGCGATAATAGCTGACACAGCGCTCCAAGACAACATCACCAAAATCGATATCGTCTCTTTTGGATTCGGTGCTAAGTTGAGTAATCTTGGCGTCTACTGATATCGTATCGTGACCCATCTTGGATGCCTGGTCTACAAGCATCTTTTCTTCCAGTCGGAGTCTATCAAATACGACGCAGACTCTGGACAATTACTCTCCCCAGTCTTCTCCAACGCTTTCTGCTGGTTTTAGCTCAACATTTGAACCGTTTTTCTTTGCGATCTCGAAATCAGCTCCACATTCTGGACATGAAACTATCTCTCCAACGGCAGCATCGTCCGGTATGTTGATTGTTGCATCACATTCTAGGCAATTCATTACGATCTTTTTCACCTCTTATCTGCTAATTTATTAGCTTCTGTTGTCTGCAGACCCCATAGCTCCACAAACCCTGTGGCCTTTCTCTGATCAAAGGCAGATCCCTTTCCATATGTTGCAATGTCTTGACTATACAGCGAATACTTGGACTTTCTTCCAACTACTCGTATACTGCCTTTGTAGAGTTTTAGCTTGACGGTGCCAGATACTGCCCTCTGGGATTGCTCTATGAACTTGTCGAGGTCACGCTTTAGTGGATCTTGCCAGAGGCCAGAATAAGCAAGCCATGACCATTCCTGGTCAACAATGTTTTTGAACTTGTTTTCATGTTTAGTTTGAACCATTTTCTCCAAGTCGGAGTGAGCTTCAATCAGACAAATCGCACCCGGTGTCTCATAGACTTCACGTGATTTGATACCGACCACTCTGTCCTCTATGTGGTCTACAATGCCTACGCCATTGGCTCCGGCAATTTGATTTGCATACTCGATGAGCTTTATGGAACTGAGTCTTTTTTTGTCTATTGCAACAGGGATACCCTTCTCGAACTCTATCTCCATATATCGTGGCTTGTCTGGCAGATTTTTCGTCTTGACCCAGATGAATGCATCTTCAGGAGGCTCTGCATATGCATCTTCAAGATTCCCTCCTTCGATTGCGCGTCCCCAAAGGTTTTGGTCTATTGAAAACTTTTTTGATACGCTGTCGATTGGAATGCCATGTCTGTTTGCAAACTCTAATTCTGTTGCTCTATCCAAATTAAGGTCTCTAATTGGTGCAATTATTGGAAGATTGGAGCCTGAACCAAAAGTAACATCAAATCGCACCTGGTCGTTTCCTTTTCCTGTACATCCATGTGCAAGCGCGCTCACTTTTTCCTTTTTTGCGATTTCAACAACCTTCTGGGCTATCAATGGTCTTGCAAGCGATGTTGCAAGGCAGTATTTCTTCTGGTATAGTGCGTTTGCTTTGATGGCAGGATGAATGTAATTTTCTACAAACTCCTTCTTTGCATCAATGTTATAATGTCGAATAACACCAAGTCGTTTTGCCTTTGATGCGATTTTTTTCTGGTCACTGCCCTCGCCAACATCGACTGTAACAGTAATTACATCCATATCGTGTTCTTCTTGGAGGTATTTTACCACTACAGAGGTGTCCAATCCACCAGAAAAAGCAAGCACTGCCTTTTGTTTCATCAGAGCTTTTCGGTCACTGTATTTTGCATTTATCTTTTGTGCTGATCTTGTTATGAAATTTCTGTCATTCCAAAATCTTGGAAAATAGTTTAAGCTAAATAGCTAGAGCTAAAATCCGATCACTATTTAACCGAAGTTTCATAACGCTGTTTTATGAAAATTCCCATTCTGGTTGGGATTGCGACGGTTGCCATCATCTCAGCTGTCGTAGCAGGAGCCTGGCAGCAGGATGAGGAAAAAAACCAGATGCGCATAGTATTTTTTGCCAATATATCACACGCCATACCTATAATCGGGCTGGAAAATGGTAATTTTGCAAAGGAGCTTGGTGACGTCCATGTTAAAGAGGTAATAGTTGATAGCGGGCCGCAGGCAATTGAGGCACTGCTTGCCAATTCTGCAGATATGGCGTATGTTGGCCCAACTCCATTTATCAACGGATATGTCAAATCAGGAAACGGACTTCGGATAATTTCCGGTGCAGCAGCAAATGGGGCAAGCTTTGTGGTTCAGGAAAATTCGCAGATACGCTCTGCTGCAGATCTGATAGGAAAAAAGATAGCTGCCCCATCAATTGGCAACACACAAGATGTATCACTAAGATACTATCTTTCGGAGAACGGCCTCAAACCTGCAGAAAAAGGCGGAAACGTCATAATCTACAATACAGCAAATCCTGAAATCTTTACGCTGTTTGCAAAAAAAGAGATTGATGCAGCATGGGTGCCTGAGCCGACTGCAACAATTCTTGTAGAGCAGCTTGGCGGCCATGTCTTGTTTCATGAAGAAGATATCTGGCCAAACAAACAATTTCCATCAGTAATACTTGTTGCGCGTGCGGACTTTGCGGAACAGCATCCGGATCTAATTGACAAATGGCTCAAAGCACACAAAGAAACCATACTGTGGATAAACGAAAATCCGGAAAAAACACAATCAACATTCATTGATTTTTACAAAAAACACACAGGAAAAACTCTATCTGCTGACATAGTACGCGGTGCATTCTCAAACATCAAATTCACAGAAGATCCAATGGAAGACTCTATTCAATTGTTTGCAGAACATGCCAATTCTCTTGGCTATCTTGGCAGGAAGGGATACAATCTTGATGGTGCGTTTTATAGCAGGGCCATACAGGGTGTTCAATAATGGCAAGACTTGAAGCAAAAAACATCATCAAGTATTTTGATCACGATGGTCAGAAACTCAAGGCGCTTGGTGGCATAGATCTGACAGTTGAAGATGGGGACTTTATGTGCCTTGTAGGGCCATCGGGGTGTGGCAAGTCAACATTTCTTAGGATTGCAGCAGGACTTCAAAAACCTGATGAGGGTCAGATACTGTTGGACAACAGACCGATTACAAAGACTGGTCCTGACAGAATATTGGTGTTTCAGGAAGGCGCATTATTTCCATGGCTTAAGGTCCGTGACAATGTCGAGTTTGGCTTAAAGATTGCGGGAATTCCAGAGTCGGAAAGACAGCAGATCTCTGATAGGTATCTTGAGATGATGCAGCTTACCAAATTTGCAAACTCGTTCACATATCAGCTCTCTACAGGCATGAGACAACGCGTTGCCATCGCAAGAGCACTCGTAATGGATCCTGATGTCTTGTTGATGGATGAGCCATTTGCAGCACTTGATACGCAAACGCGTGATCTGCTTCTTGTAGAAATGCAGATGATCTGGCAAAAGACCAAAAAAACAATCGTATTTGTAACACACAACATCTCAGAAGCAGCCGTGCTTGGTAACAAGGTCGCAGTATTCACACACAGGCCATCTACGATAAAAAAAATAATAACAATAGATCATCCGCGGCCAAGACTGGTGGAGGATAGCAACATGGTTGTATACCAACAACAAATACTTACTGAGCTGCGACCCGAAGTTAAAGCAAGAGGCGTTGAGTGAGTTGGAGTCAAAATCACTAACAAAGAAAATCGCATTTTACGTAGGGATAGTTATTGTATGGCAGGCACTTGATAGTGCAAACATCTGGGA
>JAWCRP010000040.1:0-8320 GCA_038869175.1 Candidatus Nitrosotenuis sp.
GACGACTCCAAAAAAACGCGAGATGTAATATTTGTTGGAATAAAACCGATAATGACCTATGTTACTGCCACATTGACGCAGCTTTCAACCCAGCCGTTTGTGACAATAAAGGCAAGGGGGCAGCGAATTACTCAGGCAGTGGATGTTTCTCAGATGATTGTAAAACGAATGAACACAGTGGGATACAAAATTAAAGATGTTAGAATAGCATCTGATTCACTGCAGTCTCAAGACGGAAAAACACGTAACGTATCTACAATTGAAATTGACATTACGAAAGCCTAGCTATTTTATACTGTCAGTTGTTTTCGGCGTAGCAATAATTGCGTCATTTATGGTGTTTCAAAATTCATACTCGTGTACGGCGCAGCAACTAATGCTTGCAGAGCAAATAAGCAAATACGGGCAGATGCCAGAACCAAACTTGTGTGTGGCACTGGCAGAGCGAATACACCAATTCAACGTTGCATGCGGTGGCGACCTAGAGACTGTTGATTGCGGATAAAAAGTCTACGACAAACAGTATGCCAAAATAAATCATCGCACCATTTATTCCAAGTATGGCAATCTTGTATGCATTGCTTGAGAGAAATTTTGCGCCTTTTGATGACAGCGTCGATACAGTTGCCAACCATGCATAATCCATCCATATATGCAGCCCAAACATTACAAGAAGCCCCCAGAACGACCACAACATGTATGCATCGGAAATCATCTTAAATCCGATAGTAAACCACCAGACAAGAAAGAATGGATTCAACCCAGTTAACATCACGCCAGTAAGAAACGAACCGTATCTTTGCTTGTTGTCGATATTGGCGCTCTTTAGTGCGGCACGGATCTGAAGTACTGCAAAGACAAAGATACTTGCGGCCCCAAGAATGCTAATTAGTGCGCGTGATTGTGGAAAGACGTCCAACGACAATACACCAAGTCCGATTAACATTACAAGTGGAAACTCCACCACAGTGTGCCCAAGCGCTACCTTGAATCCTGATCTTGCCCCCTCCCTTACTCCAAGCCCGAGCGTTGCAACAAAGAGCGGACCTGGGGCCATAACACCGGAGGCAGATATGACAATGACTGCTATGACAAACTGGTGTATCTCTATCATCTAGCGATACATCGAATCACGTAGGGCTCTTGTCTCCTTTTCAGTCTCTCTGATCTCTTTTTCTGCTATCTGAGCCTGTTTTTGCATTAATGCCAAGTCGCAAGAGACCCCAGGTAAGATCTTTGATATTGCCATGCATAGATGAACACTCGATTTAAAGTCGGGGCTTGCATTACCGCCCACATTTACTAGTATTACTATGACGTTCTGGCCGTTCAACATACCTTCATTCAATAGCGCCCCTGGTATGCCAGGTATGGTGCCATGTTGCAATACTGTCATACCTGCGTCTACTATCTTCTGCCTTGCCTCATCAGTACTTCCTGCTGCAACTACTGCAGATTCGGCTCCCTCAGGCAGACTGATTGGAGAGCTACTAACAGTGAGTGAGCACTTGTTCTTCTTGGCCCATCCCAAAATCATTTTTGCAATGGAGCGATGATACGGCTCGCTTATAGTAAGGTATGAGCTGAATATGCTGACTTTGAGATCCTGGTTCACAAAAATACGTGTGGCGTAGTTTGGAATTCCCTCCTTAATGACAGAAACAGTAGGAAAGTCCACCGAGTCTACAAACCCAACCAGGTCGTAGTTTGAGGTATGCATGAGGGACTCGCTTGCAATGGCGCTAGTAAATCCTACTGATGGAAACCCGTCAATTACGTAGCCTCCCTCTATGTTGATTGGCTTTATCTCCTTTACCCAAAGACGGGGAAGCATACTAGATTTTTTAGATTATAACTGATATACTTTTGTGCTTACATTCACTTGATTCTTGAGAGCAAAGCCCTGTACAGAAATGGAAGCATTGTTGTGATTTCAGCATGTATGGTTGTCTGTTTTGCTTCCTGTGTTACCTTGCCCCACGATATTGCCTCGCGTACCAGTGCACCACTTAGGCTCCCATCGAACTCTTGTGCGGTTGTGATGTATACTGCATAGTCAAGACCGTCGCGATACTGGTTCCACCAGAGCGTGTGATGTTTTGATATTCCACCGCCAAGCATAAGGGCCCCAGATTTTTTTGCCTTAAAGACGAGTCCTGAGAGCAAGTTCGCATCCTCAAGCATGTTTAGTTTAAAGTCGCTATGTTTTTGGGAAAAGAACCAAATCTGACTTCCAACTGCACCATCCATTATGCCTGGCACGACCACCGGTATGTTGTTCTTTTGCGCCCAATAAAGAAACGAGTCCTCACCAAGTCTCTTGCCTATCTCTGCTGTGATCTGTGCTGTAGACATTTCTTTTTTGCCGCTGTTGTATGCTTCTTCCAGTATCTGTTGTACCTTTTCTTCAATGAGTGGACCATAACTTTCAAGTGGGACAAGAACATTGCCTAGTCTGTGTATATTTTGTTCTACCAGCTCTGCATCATCCATGGTAAACGAGCCCTGCTTGTAATGTGAAAAGTGTCTTGCAATATCGTGGTCTAGTGCCCCGCACGTGGTCATGACGACATCAAACCATTTGCGCCTTATCATATCCTTTATGATGCCTCTGTTGCCTGTTGAGACTACGGCGCCAACAAATGACAAAAATCTGAGGCATTCCTTATCTGAATTCATAGACACAAGTATCTCAAGGCCGTCTGCAAGGTTCCTTGACTCAAATCCTCCGGATTTTGACATCTGCTCGAAAATCTCTTCTATTTTCGTCTGCTCGTCAATCGATATGTCCTTTACCGGATTTCCTGGCTCTATCATGAATTAAATGCGTGTATTGGGTTATAAAATTGGAGGCGTCCTTAGGCAAATTTTCGGTGGTCAGAATACCTTATCTTTCTTGCCTTGTCGTATTTTGCAAGATTAAACACCCTAGTTTTCACAGCCTGCCCCGTAAGCGTGGTGACATTTGGCACCATCACCCCGTCATCGTCATTCATATCTACTATGATGCTCTTGCCGCCAAATTTGGTGTCCTGCATGTTTGCAGCAAGTATTGGAACCCTATTTTCTAGAGCTCTGACCTGCACATACATGTGCCATGGTACGATGCCGCGCCTGACTATTCTTGAAGGAGAAAACAATACTTGAGCGCCCTTTCTCACAAGCGATTCGGCCACATCCGAAAATACCATGTCATAACAAATCAAAATTCCAAATTTACATCTAGTATTGAAGACTCTGGTCTTATCACCAGGTGTAATCAGGCTGCGCTCATAATCGAAAGGATGTATCTTATCCTGAACTCCGATGATATCTCCGTCTGGGCCTATGACTGGGGCAGAGATTGTAATCCTGCCTGTCTTTTTGTGATAAAAAGCTCCGGCAATCACCGTCATTGCATAATCCTTGGCAATTTTTTTGAAACTGGAAAATGTTAAATCAAAGTCGTCCAGCCTGTTCTCGTTTAACCATTGTTCTGGTAGGCACACGATATCTGTTTCTCTTCTTCCAATCTGTTGCAGCATTTTTGTGACTGATTCAATACCCTTCGCGTTTGTTGAGTACGCGCTTGTCTGGATGATTCCAAGTCTCATGATGTGGATCTGGCGTGGCACTAATTATTGGAATCGCTCAGGCACAAAGCATACAGACAAGAAATTTGGTAGCATTACAACAATTGTTTGACTAGTCAACTAAACTTGTCAATATTTGATTAACAAACCAGATCCTCAAGGGTATACATTGGTTCACATTAGAAAGGTGGAGATTTTTGGCTTCAAATCGTTCGGATTTACAAATACCACGGTTCATTTTGAGCCTGGGCTGGTATCGATATCTGGGCCTAATGGATCTGGCAAAAGTAACATACTTGATGCAATAATTTTTGCTCTTGGCGAAAATAGGCCCAAAGTGATGAGGGTGGACAAACTACGCTCACTTATTCACGACATAGAAGGCACAAGACGAGGCACAAAGATGGCCCGTGTCAGCCTTCATTTTGACAATACGGACAGGGTGATCCCAATTGACTCTAACAGCGTGGTGATAACTAGAGAGATGGATGAGTCAGGCGAGAACATTTACTATCTGAATCAAAAACAGACGCAGAGAAACCAGATTCTAGACATGCTAGAAGTGGCAAACGCCAGCCTCAATCAGCTTAATGCAGTACAGCAGGGAACGGTTACCAGAATATCAGAATTTACAGCAGAGGAAAAGCGTACTGTAATCGAGGATCTGATCGGACTTGCATACTTTGATGAGAAGAAAACCGAGTCGATAAAGCAGTTAGAGGATGCAGACAGGCGACTTGAGGTTGCACTTGCCAGGATGGGTGAGATCAAAAAGCGTATAGACGAGCTTGAGGTGGAACGCAACCTGAAGATGAGGTACGATCTGATAAACCGCGAGATTGGAAGATTTCATGCAATCTCCGCATCAAATAAAATGAAGACGATCCAGTCAGAAAAGATCTCAAAGGAAAGGAGCATGAACTCTCTTGTGTCGGAGGCCAAAAAGCTAGACGAGGAACGCTCCAAACTAAAAAAAGAGATATTGGAACTGGAGTCGCAAAAAACCGCATTTATGACGGAGGCAAATGCGTACAATCAGGCCAAGGCACAGATTGACTCTGAGATAAGCTCGGCAATGCAAGTCTTTGAGAGTGCAAATACGGAGATTCTCACAAAGACAAGGAGGATATCACAGATTCAAGCAAGGATGCCGGAGATTGAGACGGAACTAGAACGACTACAACAGGCGCGCTCGGCAATCGATGTACAAATAGGCGAGCAAAGGTCAGTGCTTGCACAAATTCGAGATCAAAAAAACATTCTATTTCAAGAGATAAAGACACTGGAATCTGAGATCTCCCAAGTGTACAAGCAACAGGCACACGTGCTTGCACAAAGAAGAGAGGTGGATGGGAAAATCCAGAGCCTCACATCCAAGCTTACTAATGCACGCGTGGCGCTTGGTAGAGTGGACTCGGAGATTGCAGACGCCGAATCAAAAATCATCAACAACCAAAAACGCCGGGATGAGATACTGCAGGAGATATCGAAAATTGATCAGCTAAAACTCAGACTAGAGACAATAAGAACAAACCATAAAGACACTATTGAGGAACTAAAGTCAAGAATCAACGAGCAGATTGCAAGGCGCGCAAAAATAGAAAGTGACATTGATGAGATCTCATTAATCCTAGAAAAGGCAACAAAGGCAGCAGCTCAATATGATGCAAAAATCCGAGTTGTCAAAGGAATAATGCATGAGGACTATACGATTGCGCGACTCAAAGAACACGGCCATGAGCTTGGAGTTGAGGGGCTCGTGTATGAGATGATAACGTGGGACAAAGAATACGAACGCGCCGTGCTTGCAGCAGCATCGGACTGGATAAAGTCATTTGTGGTAAGTGATTTTGCAACCCTTTTGAGCTTGGCAGAAGTTGCACGCGAGAAAAAACTTCCAAAGCTGAAGATAATCCCGCTTGATGCAATACCCAAGTTCACTCTTTCACTCCCAAAGGATTCCGACGTCATGGGAATACTGTCTGACTATGTTATGTGTGATGAGAAATACTCCTCACTTAAGACATTCCTGTTTGGCAACATAGTGCTTGTAAGGTCACGTGATGCAGCATTACGCATATCAAAGATGGGCTACAAGACGGTGACTCCTGATGGGGAATTCTTCGAGTCCAAAGGTAGTGCGGTGATAATCGACATAAACTCAAAAATCTCAAAGCTAACAAAGATAATCTCGATGAGCACCTCAGTAGATGGGCTAGTTCAGTCAATCAACCTGCTAAAGAAATTTATCCAAAAGAAACGATTTTCCCTAAAGAAAGTGGATGGTCTAATTCAAAATTATAGGGAGCGATTATCTATTTCGGAAACCGGACTCTCCAATGCTGATATGAGCTATTCTGACTTGAAGGCCAAGATATCTGCCATAGAAACAACACGCAGACAACTTGAATCAAGAATCTCACAACTGCAAAGACACATCGAAAAACTGTCGGCTGATAAGACAAAAGAAGAGTCATTTATCACGTCGCTTGAAGAACGCATCGCGATAATGCATGATAACTATGCAGATGGAGAAACAAGCAGAATTGCATCTGACCTGTTAAGGCTTAATGAAAAACGAAGCACACTGATGGCAAGGCAATCCACAATAATAAACGAACTTAGGGAGAAGGAAGCTGAGATTGCCACACTAACTGCCCAAGAGTTAGGCGAAAAAACAAAGATGAGAAATCTTCATGAGGAACAATCATCACTAAATCATGAAAGAAGGGAGATAGAATCACGTCTTGCCTCCTTGGAAAAAGACAAGCTGGTGGCAAATGAAAACCTAGTAAAACTAAGAGAAAAAGAACAAATTCTCATCGCAACATCTGGAACCTCGATTTCCAAACTTCAAGAATTTGATATGTCGCTTGGCGAGCTCAATGAAAAAGAACGCCTTCTTACGCGAGAAATTAATGCACTTGAGCGTCAATCTGATTCGCTTGCAAGAGATATCCGCGATATCGTTGAAAACGAGGTGAAGATACAGAAAATACTTGAAAAATATGGATATGCTGAGATTGCAGACACGTTTGATGTCGATCCGTTGTTATCGGCACTTGAATCGGAGATGCACTCGCTTGCATCAAAGCTAAACGCCACTGCCCCTGAAACATACGTTGAGGTATCTGGCGGGTATCGTTCCATGTCTGACAGAAAGAACGAGTTGGAGGAGGAAAGAAATGCAATAGTGAGATTTATTGAGGAAATTGATAAAGACAAACGTCAGACATTCCTTGAGGCGTTTGACAAAGTGGACAAAGAAATACGAGATGCGTTCCACACTATGACTGGCGGTGAGGCATGGCTTGAGTTGCAAAATGAGGATGACATATTTAATTCTGGAATCTCATATCTTATTCAATTTCCAAATAAACCAAAAAGAGAGTCAACATCAATTTCTGGAGGAGAAAAGACCCTTGCTGCAATAGTATTTGTTCTTGCATTGCAAAAACTAAAGCCGTCGGTCTTTTACCTCTTTGATGAGGTGGATGCTCACCTTGATGCTCCAAACTCAGAAAAACTAGCAAAGATAGTGGAGCAGCGCTCAGAAGGCAGTCAGTTCATCATGGTCTCACTCAAAGACTCGGTGGTTCAGAAAGCAAAGCTGATCTACGGAGTTTATCCAAAAAACGGTGTCTCGCACGTGGTAACGTACAAGGACAAGAGAATGCCATCAATTACTGGCTAAGATCTGCAAAGCAGGCAACCTTGTGTCCTGACCTGTCTTCCAAGTTTGGCTCGTTAATGCATTTATCAAACGCATAGGGGCACTTTGCTCTGAATCTGCATCCAACATATGCATCAACGCCGGCTGATTCGACCATCTTGATTTGTTTGGTTTGATGTATGTTTTTTGCATCTGGCTCAGAGATTGCACTTATGAGTGCCTGTGAGTATGGGTGTTGAGGGTGCAAAAGCACATCATCAATTGGGCCTTCCTCAACTATCTTTCCCATGTACATTATGGCAATCTTGTGACCAAAATGTCTTGCAGTTGCCAGATCATGAGTTATGTAGATGAACGAGATTCCGTGTTTTTTCTTTAACTCATCCATCAGCTCTAAAATCTCTGCCCTAATTGAGACGTCGAGCATTGAGACTGGCTCATCAGCTATTATCATCTTGGGTTTTAGAACAAGGGCTCTTGCAAGTACTACCCGCTGTCTTTGCCCGCCTGAGAGTGTGTGAGGGTATTTTTCCATGATCTCATCAGCTGGCTCAAGCCTTACTTCGTGAAGAACATCCCTTATCATCTGTTCTAGCTTTTTTGCATTCACATCCATGTGTATCTCGATTGGCTCAGAGATTATGTCTTTGATTTTCATCTGTGGGTTTATCGAGTCATACGGGTCTTGGTAGACCATCTGACATCCGATTTGTATTTTTTTGAGATCTTCTTTTTTTGATGTTACCTCGCTTCCATCAAAGAATACCCTTCCAGAGTCCGGCTCAAGAGCTCTTACTATCAGCTTTGCAATTGTGGATTTGCCCGATCCTGACTCTCCAGCAAGAACGAAAACCTCTCCTTTCTCAAGTGAAAATGATACGCCATCAACTGCCCGCACAAGCGAGATCTGTTTTCCAAAAAAGTTTCTCTTTGTAAAGTGTTTAACAAGATTTTCAACCTGGAGTAACGCCAACACCTAAGATTGGTTGTCAGAGTATATCAAGAATTGCCGGTGTGTTAGTATGCCCTTCCAAATATTGCGATGGTCTTGCTCTGATCGTTGCAATAAATGCAC
>JAWCRP010000041.1:0-8247 GCA_038869175.1 Candidatus Nitrosotenuis sp.
TGTGCAAAGGAGTTTATCCTATCATATTCTTTTTGTAGATCGACAAAGAACGAGTCTGAAAATCCATTCTTATCAGCAATTTGAGGTTTTTCTTTCAACTCAACATGCTTAGATGCCTGACGGATTTAAATTAATTTGCAGTTGTCAACTAGGCGCTTTAACAAATTAAATACAAAGGATAGTTGATACCAGTATTGGCAGGCACAAAAATTGACGGCATTTTGGTAGCATCGGCAGTGAAGGAAAGGGTAAAGAAGGCAGTTGAAGAGCTCAAAACCCTAGGTATTGAGCCGTGTCTTGCCACCGTTCTTGTAGGCGATAATCCTGCGTCTGCCACATATGTTAGAAACAAACAGAAGGCGTGCGCAGATATTGGCATAAAAACAAAGGATCACAAGATTGCAGCAAATACCACGCAATCAGAAATGAATGCGCTTGTGGATAACTTAAATCACGATGTCGAAGTTCACGGAATTTTAGTTCAATTACCATTACCAAATCAGCTTGATGAGTTTGAGACGACATCAAGAATATCGCCCCTAAAGGATGTTGATGGTCTTACTCCTTACAATGTAGGTCTGCTATCTATGAGAAAAGCTCTCCTAAAGGCATGCACTCCATCTGGCATAATAGAGATGCTTGACTATTATAAAATCGGGATTGAGGGGAAGCATGTTGTCGTAATAAACAGAAGCAATCTTCTTGGAAAGCCACTCTATCATATGTTGCTTGAACGCAATGCTACAGTTACCACTTGTCACTCAAAAACA
Organism: Candidatus Nitrosotenuis sp.; assembly: GCA_038869175.1. Lineage (GTDB taxonomy): Archaea > Thermoproteota > Nitrososphaeria > Nitrososphaerales > Nitrosopumilaceae > Nitrosotenuis. Next base: position 771 of record JAWCRP010000041.1, read on the forward strand.
CAAAATCTGCACAGTATTTGCAAGCAAGCAGATATTGTCATAACAGGTGTTGGCAATAGGGGGCAATTCACGTTAGGCCCAGACATGATAAAAGATGGGGCAGTCGTAATTGATGTAGCTACTACAAGACTTGATGGCAAGCTTGTTGGGGATGCCGACTTTGAACAGATCATTCAGAAGGCATCGTTTGCATCGCCCGTTCCTGGCGGTGTAGGGCCAATGACCATTGCGATGCTTTTAAAAAATACCGTGACCGCAGCATCGATGAGTGCGAGCATTGGAAAAAAATAGTGAGAAAAAGTCAAGTTTACGCAAGCTGTTGTTGCAGAAAAGAGACTCAATATCGGATGACTATATGACAATTGCCAGTAAACAGATTCAAAGGAATTTGAAGAAGATTTCCGCATATGTAGAAGCAAAGACTGTTGCAGGATACTATTCGACAGGAAGCGAGGTTAAAACAGGCAGAATAATCCAAGAAATACTAGCTGCTGGAAAGACAGTTGCATTACCAAGAGTCGATGGTAATAATATTGTATTTTGCGCAGTCAACGGGTCTGAAGATCTGGAAAAGGGTGAGTTTGACATAATGGAACCAAAGACAACATGTCCAATCATGGAAGAATTTGATGTTATTTTAGTGCCAGCAATAGCCATGACGCGAGAAGGTCAGAGGTTAGGATATGGTAAGGGATTTTACGACAGATTTTTGTCACACACACATGCAGTTACAATTGCGTTGACGTACTCTAAGCTAATAGTTAAGAACATACCAAATACAGACGGTGATGTACCAATACAGTGGATTGTTACCGAAGATGATGTAATAAAGACATCATAAGTAGTTGAGTCCTTTTTTACCAATATCACGACGATACGACATGCTCTCCCAATGTATTACATTTACTGCAGCATACGCATTGGAGATTGCATCTTGTAAGGTTTCTCCAAGTGCGGTAACTCCAAGAACGCGTCCACCGCTGCTCAGTATGTTTACGCCATCTCGTTTTGTTCCAGCATGAAACACCATCGCGTTGCTCGTGTCCACGCGTTCAAGGCCTGTAATTGGCTCATTCTTTGGATATGCGTTAGGATATCCTTTTGATACCAATACCACGCACACTGCAGTTTGTTTTTTCCATGTCATTGATGGCATGCCGCCAAGAGCCCCGACGGAGGCAGATGTAATGTATTCGTACAGATCAGAGTCCATCCTCATCATAATCGGTTGGCATTCAGGATCTCCCATCCGTGCATTAAATTCAAGTACATATGGCCTACCATTTTTTATCATAATTCCAGCATACAGGAACCCGCAAAACGGGATTCCCTCCTTCTTCATAGACAAGACGGTCTTTTCAATTACATCTGACTGAATTATCGCCGCAAGTTCATCGTCAATCACTCCAGTTGGTGAGTATGCACCCATGCCGCCGGTGTTTGGGCCTTGATCATCATCAAAGACGCGCTTATGATCCTGACTTGTTGCCATCGGGATTGCCGCATTTCCATCACAAAGAGCTATATACGATGCCTCTATTCCATCAATTCTTTCTTCTATTAGAATTCTCTTTCCTGCTTCGCCAAAAGAATTCTTGACCAGCATTATATCTATGGCATCATATGCTTCCTTTTTGTTAGAGCAGACAATTACGCCCTTACCTGCAGCAAGACCATCAGCTTTTATCACTACATTGTAATCTACCGAATCAACGTAGCTTTTTGCACTGTCTGCATTTTCAAACACGTCAAATCGCGCAGTAGGAATTCCATGTCTTTTCATAAACTGCTTTGCCCAAATTTTGCTAGATTCCAGTCTTGCCGCATCTTTTGTAGGACCGAAAATGCCAAGCCCAAGATCTGTGAATTTGTCTACAATGCCAAGCGCCAAGGGAGCCTCCGGTCCGACAACAGTAAAACAATTGTTCTTTTTTGCAAACTCTGCTAGTCCGACAAGATCGTCTGCATTAATGGGCACATTGTTTTCGGTTCCACCATTACCAGGCGCACAAAACACCTTACTTACTTTGGGTGATTGTGATAGTTTCCAGCTAAGGGCATGCTCACGCCCTCCTGAGCCAACCACCAAAATATTTGTCAATATGAAAAATCGTGGAACCTCGTATATAATCCAAGTTTACACGATTTTCGGACGGATTCTGTCTAGCTTTATAAAATCAGATCAAACATCAGACTTGTATATTGCAGCTAGCAAAAGAGTTTGATTCAAAGAAGATAGAGGAAGAAATACAAGCATATCTATCAGAATCTAATTTGAGGGAACGCATCTGGAAATCCAAGAAAGGGCCAGAGATAATTTTCATTGAAGGCCCTCCCACTATGAACGGCACTCCTCATGCAGGACACTTGCGAGGACGGATAATCAAGGATTTGTGGTATAGATACACCACTCTAAAAGGATACAAAGTCAAATTCAACGCAGGGTGGGACACACAAGGACTGCCAGTTGAGCTTCAAGCTGAAAAGGAGCTTGGCGTAACAGGTGGTAAAACAGAGATACTAAAAACAGTGGGAATTGAAAAACTGGTAAACGAATGCAAAAAGCTTGTACACAAATACAATGAGAAATGGGTAGAAGTCGATAGAATGTTAGGTATGTCTTTTAATCAAGAATGCGCATACTGGACTTACAAAGACTCTTTTATTGAGCGCGAGTGGCAGTTTCTAAAAAAGGCTCACGAGACAGGTATTTTGACTGAAGGACATCGCGTGGTTGCATACTGCCCAAGCTGTCAGACATCGCTTAGTCATGCAGAAGTAAATCAAGGATATGATATCGTGCAGGACCCATCACTATACTACAAAGTCAAGTTAGCAAATGATGATGTTTATCTCATAGTATGGACTACCATGCCGTTTACCTTGGTAACTGATGCCATGGTCGGATTAAATCCGGATGAGGATTACCACCAAGTCAAAGTAGGACAAGAGACATGGATTGTAGGACAAAAACGTCTTGCAGAATTTATGAATGAAGTCAAAATTGAAGATTACCAAGTAATCAAAACGTTCAAGGGCTCGGAGATGGAGGGAAAAAAATACATACATCCATTGCTTGAGAACATTCCAAAATTAAAAGGCCTCTCAGTAGAGCCGACAGTTCACGTTGCGGTAGCAGAGTCGTTTGTGGATGCAAATACGGGAAGCGGTCTTGTACACTTGTCTCCTGCCAACGGTGAGGAGGATTATGAGATTGCAAGAAAACGAAAGGTGCCAATCTTTAGCCCCATTGACGATGAGGTCAAGTTCACCGATGATGCTGGCAAGTATTCTGGAATGTTCGTGCGTGATGCAGACAGGCCAATAGTCGAAGACCTAAAGGAGTCAGGAGCCCTAGTAAGAATAGGCAGAATAAAACACAAGTATCCACTTTGCTGGCGTTCCCATCACCCAATTGTATGGCTTGCAAGAAGAGAGTTTTTTTACATGCTTGATAGACTAGATAACAAGGCAATAGAGGCAGCAGAGAATGTAGAGTACTTCTTTGAGCAGCCAAAAAACAGATTTCTTGGAATAATAAAAGAAAAACATCCATGGTGCATTTCAAGGGAGAGATTCTGGGGATGCCCACTTCCATTCTGGAACTGCAATACATGCGGCAACGTTGAGCGGTTTTATTCAAGAAAGGAGATTGTAGAGGCAGCATCAGAGCTGCCGGATGGACCATCGTTTGAGTTACATAGACCGTGGATCGACAGAGTTACCATCAAGTGCAGAAAATGCGGAGAAGTCATGGAACGCGAGAAATTCGTACTAGACACTTGGCACAACAGTGGCTCCGCACCATACTCATCTCTGACCGATGAGGAATACAAAAATGGGATTCCAGCTGAGTTTTTGACTGAAGGGATAGACCAAACACGCGGGTGGGCATACACATTGTTGATTGAAAATGTAATTCTTAACAACAAGCCGATTTCTCCCTTCAAATCATTTCTGTTCCAAGGACATGTTCTTGATAAGAACGGCAACAAGATGAGTAAAAGTTTAGGCAACGTAATTGACGCACGCAAACTGCTGGCAAAATATCCAGTAGATTTGGTCAGGTTTTACTTTATTTGGAAATCAAGTCCAATTGAGCCGATTAATTTCAGCATTGATGAAATGATGTCAAGGCCATATCAGATTCTCAACACGCTATACCACATTCATCTGTACTTTAAGCAAAACAGCGAGTATGACAAATTTGACAATGCAAAAACACCAGTAGCATTGGCATTACAAAATAACACGCTACAAGAGCCTGATAGATGGATCCTATCCAAACTACAAAAGACAATACTGAATGTTCAGGAATACAACGACAGGTGCAGATTTCATGAATCTGCAAGACAGATAGAGGATTTTGTGATAAATTCGCTAAGTCAGGTTTACATTCCAATTACCAAGGCAGAATTATGGGATGATGACTCGTCAAGTAGCAACAGAAGATCAGTAATATACGCTGTACTGTACGAAGTTCTCAAAACACTCGATATTCTCATCCACCCACTATGCCCCTATACCAGTGAATACCTACACCTGTCAGTGTTTGGAAAAGACAGCATACTGCTACAGAACTGGCCAAACGTAAAAGACGAGTTTGTGGATGAACCACTGGAAGAGGCATTTGATCTCATGAAAGAGGCAGTATCTGTTTCGGCAGCTGCAAGAATGAAGGCAAAACTCAAACGCAGATGGCCATTGAATGAGGCAGTAATCTGTTTGCAAGAAGGACAGAAGGCAAAGATAGAGACACTCAGGGACTTGTTAATATCTCAGATGAATGTAGAGACTGTGAAAATATTAGAGATGAAAAATGGACAGGGGTTAAAGATGCTATCAGAGATGAAAAATCTTGGAGTTCCATCAAGACCTACAATCGACATGGATAGAAAAAAGATAGGACCAAAGGCAAAACAACACATGACCGAACTGGTATCAAGATTTACAGCAACACCTCCAGAAATGATTGTGGATGGTCTTCTCAAAGATGGAAAATACACATTTGATGTAAAAGGAGACAAGATAACTCTTGGTGTAGAGGACTTCATCGTGGGTTTTGATGCAAATGATGGGTATGCTTTCTCGCAGAGGGATGGAATGACAATATTTATCTCTACAGCAAGAAACCGCGAGATGATGGCACGAGGTCTGGTAAAAGATCTGGCGCGAAGACTGCAGACATTGCGCAAGGAACGTGGTTACAACCCGACGGATGTGCTCAATTCAGCATCCATTTTGGACTTGGATCAAGAGTCTCTTGAAATGGCACAAGAAAGGGCCGACGAGCTGGCATTTTTGGTCAGAGTAAAAAAAATAGACTTTGCAGGCACCGGTAAAAATTACAAAGATGACGACATTGATGGGCAAAAAATTCGGATTTCAGTAGACGCCTAAGCTAGATTTTCGCAAATCAGGCAGGTTAAATATCAAAATCGGCAATACAATACATGGTAAAGCAGATCAGTCTTGACGCATGGCAGATACAACATATGGAGGAATTGCTAAAAAAGGCAGCTGCTACAGTTACAAAAACTGGAACTCCGATTGTCCTCTACAGACAGACATTGGAAGAGGAGGAAAGTTCCTACGAGGAGATTGTCTGCACCGTCACCGAAAAATACGTAGTGGAGCAGCTTGTCATATCAGGCGGGATAGTACCACCCACATTCAGACAACAGATTGTATACACTATAGAAGAGTATCCTCAAAGACTATTACGGAAAAGCAAGGATCTGTTTTTGCAGACCATCGAGATACTTGAGGAACAGGCGAGCTAACAGAATATAAAGACCTGCAAAAAATTCCAACCATGCGACTTTTGGAGTATCAGGCAAAGGAATTATTTGCGCAATTTGGTATCAAAACACCTGTAGGAATTGCCTCAAAAAACATAGAGGATGCACGAAAACACGCCCAGCAACTTGGATTTCCCTTTGTAATCAAGGCCCAAGTTCCCGTGGGAGGCAGAGGCAAGGCAGGAGGCATACAGAAATGCCAAAACGCCGACGAATTTGAGTTGAAATATCCACAGGTTTTAGGCATGTCGATAAAGGGTGAAAAGACACGTGCCATACTCTTAGAAAAGATGGCAGAATATGAAAGGGAGATCTATCTGTCGCTGTTTTTGAATCGAAGTAAACGCTGTTACACTGTAATAGCCTCCGGTGAAGGCGGGGTCGAAATCGAGTCCGTAAAAAACCAGATAATTCATGAGGTTGGATTGGGAGATGTAAGTTCCGATGTTGCAGAAGACATTGCAAAAAAGATAGGTCTTGAAGGACGTTCGGTTTCAGATTTTGTAGACATGTTGCAAAGGCTTTCAAAACTTACAATTGAAAAAGAAGCAGAGCTTGCGGAAATCAATCCCGTGGCATTGCTAAAGGACGGATCACTTTTGGCACTTGATGGCAAGGTGATCACAGATGACAACTCCAACTTCAGACACCCTGAGATGGCAAAGTATCAAGAAAAAACAGAGTTGGAAGAGAGAGCAGAGAAGAGCGGGTTTTCTCTAGTCGAGTTGGACGGTAACATTGCAGTTGTTGGAAACGGTGCAGGACTTGTCATGTCGACTCTAGATATGCTTGCAGACAATGGTGGAAAACCAGCATGCTTTTTGGATGTTGGCGGTGGTGCAACTACAGAATCAGTCTATGAAGCGCTCACGCTCATTAGCAAAATGAAAAAAGTCAAGGCAATACTTGTTAACTTGTATGGAGGAATAGTAAAAACCACAACCGTTGCATCAGCATTCATCAAAGCATATGATGACAAATTGATTGACTTGCCAGTCTATGCTAGGCTTATGGGTTCAGAATCTGAGAAATCCAAAGAGATGCTCAAAAATACAAAAACAAAGATGTTTGATTCCGTAGAGGATGCGATAAACGGTGTTGTCATGGAGGTAAGTAGGCGTGGCTAATATTTACGAGATTCTCAGAGGGAAAAAAGACCCCAATGGGAATTATGAGCGCGTTCCAGTAATAGTACAGGGCATAACAGGTACGTTTGGCTCTCTTCATGCCAAGGCAATGCTAGATTATGGCACGAACATAGCTGCAGGTGTGACTCCTGGCAAGGGAGGACAGATGTTTGAAGGAAAGGTGCCAATCTACAATACAGTCAAGGAGGCAGTAAATGCAACAAATGCCAAGATATCAATAGTGTTTGTTCCAGCCAAGTTCTTTTTGGGAGCCGCAAAAGAGGCGCTGGATGCAGGAATAAAGCTGTTAGTAGCAATTCCAGAGCACGTTCCAATAAGAGACACCATGCAGACATTAGAGCTTGCCAAGCAGCATGATGCCATAGTGATAGGACCAAACACGCCTGGCGTTATGATTCCAGGGCTGATCAAAATAGGAATCATGCCGGCAAGTCCATTTAAGCCTGGAAATATTGCAGTGTTATAAAAAAGCGGCACTCTACTATACGAAATATCGAACACACTTACCAAGGCAGGATTTGGTCAGTC
>JAWCRP010000042.1:0-8241 GCA_038869175.1 Candidatus Nitrosotenuis sp.
TTTGGCAATCTCGATTCCACTAGCAAAATCTCTTGCAACATTGGCAACAATCAGACCTGCGGCAGCATTGAGTATTGTAATTTCTCGCATGGGACGATTTGCGGTTCCATCTAGTACTGATAAAAAAGCTTTGATCGCATCTATTTTTGTGCGTACCTGTAAATCCTTTATTGTTGACTTGGAAAAACCAAAATCTTGCGGGTCTACAATCATGGTCTGTAATTTATCCTCATGTAAAAAACACACTTTGTTTTTTGCCCCAGTTGAAAGCTCATCCAGACCATCTGATGAATGTACTGTCATGACATTTTGGGCATTTCGTCTTTTTAGTATTAGTGCTATTCGCTCCAAAAACTCATCAGAAAACACTCCTATTAGCTGATTTTTGACACGGGCTGGGTTTGATAAGGGCCCCAGCAGGTTAAATGCCGTTCTTGAGGTGAGCATCCTTCTTGCTGCTGCAACATGCTTCATTGATGGATGAAATTTCTGAGCAAACAGAAAGGCAATTCTGTCTTTTTCCAATATCTGTGTGACTTTCTTTGGCGTCATTTCAAGATCATACCCAAAAAACTCAAAAATGTCTGCACTTCCTGAGACGCCTGAAACAGAACGGTTACCGTGCTTGGCTACAAATCCCCCTGATGCTGCTACAACAAATGATGCAGTAGTTGATATGTTAAAAGTGGATAACCTGTCTCCGCCGGTTCCACACATATCTATTACAACTCCACTGCATTTTGGCTCAATATGTAGGCCAAATTCGTCCATTTTGTTCAACATGGCATATAGTTCGTCATTTGTCTCCCCTTTTTTGGCAAGAAATCGTAAAAATTCAGCCTTTTCCTTGTCTGACACGCCATCCGATAGCAGTTCATCCATTGCATCATGCATCTCATTCACATTGAGGTCCTGACCTGCCTGAAGCTTTGTAATCTGAGACATCATTTCTTTACCCTGTTGATAAAATTGGCCAAGATCTTCTTGCCTTCTGTGGTTAAAACAGATTCTGGATGAAATTGCACTCCTTCGATTAGATATTCTTTATGCGATACTCCCATAATCTCGCCATCATCTTCTGCATATGCAGTAATCTTAAGAACATTAGGAATGACTGTTTTGTCTCCAACTAGCGAATGATATCGTGTAGCACGAAATGGGTTTTGTACTCCTGCAAACATAGAATCATCAAAATGCTTTATCTGACTTGTCTTCCCATGTCTTATGTTTCCTGCATTGACCACCTTTCCACCGAATGCATGAATTATCCCTTGGTGACCAAGACAGACTCCAAGTATAGGTGTAGTTGGTCCTAGTTTTGTTATGACATCAGAGCAAACCCCAAAATATTTTTTGTCTTCAGGGGTACCTGGACCTGGAGATATTACTATTGCATCATATTTTTTTCTCACTATCTCTTCAAGTGTTATCTTATCATTTCGTATCACATCGGATTCAACTCCAAGTTCTCCAAGAATTTGTGCTATATTATACACAAATGAATCGTAGTTGTCAATAATCAAAAATTTCATTTTGTAGCCTCACTTAATGCAGCCAGTGTAGCACCTGCCTTGTGCTCTGTTTCCTTAAACTCGCCCTGTGGTGTTGAGTCAATAACTATTCCTGCTCCGCTTTGTGTGAATCCATTATCTCCATCAAAAAACATGCTTCGTATAGCTATGGCAAAATCACAACATCCATTATTTGAAAAGTATCCGACAGCGCCAGCATATTGCTTACGTATCTCTGGTTCCAACTCGTTGATTATCTCCATTGCCCTCACCTTTGGTGCACCGGTCACAGTTCCAGCCGGAAACACGGCCTCAAATGCCGAAAACATATCATGTTTATCATCCAGCGTGCCTACTACATGAGTTACAAGATGCTGAACGTGTGAGAATCTTTTGACCTGCATCAATTCAGTCACGCGCACACTGCCGTATGTGCAGACACGACCAACATCATTTCGTCCAAGGTCAACTAGCATCGTGTGTTCTGCCACCTCTTTTTCATCATGAAGTAACTCGTTTCCAAGCTCGACATTTTTCTGCTCATCGTCAGTAATTTTTCTGGTACCTGCGATTGGAAATGTTTCAACCTCCTTTCCAGTTACTCGTACAAGCATTTCAGGTGAACAACCAATGTATGTTTTCTTTTCAAATTTCATGTGGTACATGTAGGGGGATGGGTTTAGCGCACGCAGTTCTTTGTATATTCGTAATTTATCACCAAATGCAGAAAAGCTAAATTTTCGTGATAGTACAACCTGAAAGACATCTCCATCATAAAGATATTTTTTGGCTTTTGTGACGATCTCTGAGAATTGTTTCTCATTCATGTTTGCAGATATGTCTGATAGTGTTATTTTGTCAAATACACGATCTGACATCATGATCTTATCAATCCGATTCTCATCATAATAAAAATACGATGATTTTTTTGTCTTATTATCATACAGTATGCCATCTTGATAAACTCCAAATTCCATTAATGGTTGTGAGTCATCCTCAATCTGAATTCGCTCATACAGCTTTACTGCATCATAATTTATTATGCCGACTATTCCGCCAAGATACCGGTAAGATACGTTATCGGTATTTCTTATGAATCTCTTAAGCTCCGAAATTGGATCCTTAGTCTGAATCGTCTCAATTGTTCCGTCTTTACGGTGTAGAACTATTCTATCCTTGTAACCACGTATTATTATCTCAGGATCAAATCCAATTATGGATGTCTCTGCAAGTTCTTCAGGCCCGGTTAGTGATTCGAAGAGAAATGTATTGGTGTAATTTGGTTCAATCTTTGAATAAATCTCAAACTGTGTTCCAGGTAGACCTAGTGGTATTATTGTTGGTTCCAAATTCCCAAAGATGTCCACCCATATGTGAAACATGTTCTGCGGCCTATATAATTTCAATTGTTGATTTTTTGGGATCTTGATGGGATCTTTGTTAAAATCCACTAATTCCTACAATATTGTGCCTGAAAAAATGTAATTGTTACGGTATAGTACGGTACCTTTATATCTGATCAGGCCCAACATACTGTATGAGTCAAATGCTATTTGGCAGTCAGCGCGGTTCTGTATTATATTCTGAATTACACCATCCAAAACAAAAGCAGATAATGAAAAGTTCTGCTAAAGAGGTGCTTTGTCATATCTGCTTGGAAGGTCTCAAAGAAGGCTCATGCATGGCAGCAAAGGTGCATGGCGGTAAGCTAGTGTTTGTATGCAGCATTCATTCCTGTTGATTCTACCAGATTGGACTTGTTACTGCACCTTGCGCTGCAGAGCCAACAAGTGATGCGTATTTTGCCAATGCTCCAGACTCGTAGTTTGGTTTTCTTGGAGTCCATTTCTCTCTTCTTTGCTTTAACTCATCAGAAGAAACAAGAAGATCAATTCTGTTTGTTTCCGTATCTATTATGATCTCATCACTATCTTGAACTAACGCTATGTTGCCACCAACGTATGCCTCAGGTGCCACGTGGCCAATCATAAAGCCACGTGTAGCCCCTGAAAACCGACCGTCTGTTACCATTGCGACCTTTTCTCCAAGCCCTTGACCTACAAGAGCAGCTGTGACTGCGAGCATTTCTCTCATTCCCGGACCTCCTTTTGGTCCTTCGTATCGTATTACAACTACGTCACCTGGAACTATTTTGTTCTTGGACACTGCATCAAATGCGTCCTCTTCCTTATCAAACACCTTGGCTTTGCCAGAAAATTTCGTAATTTTTACACCGGACATTTTGACAACTGCCCCATCGGGTGCAAGGGACCCTTTCAATACAACCGCAGTTCCTGCACGATAAAGCGGTGATTCTATGGGCTTTACAATGTCGTGGTTTGTTGGGGTCGATAACGTAATTGAGTCAAGATTCTGTTTCATCGTCTTACCTGTGACTGTAAGTACGTTTTCATGAAGAAGATTCCTCTCAAGGAGTTTCTTTAGCATGTATGGTACTCCTCCTACCTTATCTAGGTCATTCATGACGTACATTCCACCTGGCTTTAGGTCCGCAATATGTGGAACCTTCCTACGAATTCGTTCAAAATCGTCATAATCGAGCTTGATTCGTGCTTCATGAGATATTGCAAGGAGGTGCAGTATTGCGTTTGTCGAGCCACCGATGGCATTTAGAATTGTAATTGCGTTTTCAAATGCTTCAAATGTAAGAATATCGCGCGGTTTTATGCCAAGTTCCAAAAGCTTTGTAGCGGCAACACCGGTATCATAAACCATTTTCTCTCGTCGCACATCTTCTGCAGGTGGGCTTGCACTACCAGGAAGTGATATTCCAAGAGCCTCCGAAATAGATGCCATGGTATTGGCAGTAAACATGCCACCACAGGATCCTGCAGTTGGGCATGCATAATTTTCTATATTCTTTAACGCTTCAAGTGTGATTTGGCCAGAATCATACGCACCTACTGCTTCGTAAACGTCTTGAACTGTAAGCTGTTTTCCATTGAGCATTCCTGGCATTATGGTTCCACCATAAACAAAAACTGATGGAAGATTCAATCTTGCCATTGCCATCATTGTGCCAGGTAAGCTCTTATCGCAACCTGCAATTCCAACAAGCCCATCGTACTGGTGAGCTCGTACCATCAATTCTATTGAATCAGCAATTATCTCTCTGCTGATAAGAGATGACTTCATTCCCTCATGTCCCATAGCAATACCATCACTTACTGCTATTGTGCTAAACTCTCTTGGTGTAGCACCTGTGTCGTAAACTCCCTCCTTTGCTTTTTGGGCCAATCTACCAAGATGGATATTGCACGGAGTTGCTTCGTTTCCAGTGTGTGATACGCCTATGAACGGTCTGTCCAAATCCGAATCGGTAAGTCCCATTGCCTTGTACATTGCCCGATGTGGTGCTCTCGATGTTCCTACAACTACATTCCTGCTAGAGATTTCTGGATTGCTCATAATGACATACATTGTTCATGCACATATTAGATTTTACTTAATTTGCACGTAGGATATGTGTATGCAACCAAAAACAAAGCATTTGAGAATATAATAGATTCAAAAAACGTACTATGTTGTGAATTATCTTCTTATTACTTGAGCGTCAAGCTCTTTAAGCTGGGCCTCTATTTCTTCTGGAGTCTCACCACCATAGGAAATCAGAATTCTATCATCTTCCTGTATGACGTAATTCACTATGCTGTCCACCTTTTTGTGATTGATGTAGAATTTTAGCGAATAATCATCATTAGTACAGAATGTGTGTTGCGGGGTACGGTCTGGAAAGATAAAACAATCATCTGTCAATTCAATCTTTATTGTCTCAAAGAGAAACCCCAGCGGAACGTTAGTTGCATGTCTGTGTATTGTCTCTCCGTCCAATCCTTCAAAGTGTATAAATGCATTTTTTACCTGATATGCAGGCCCAGAAAAGTCAAATTTATCGCCGTGAATTCTGACCAGTATTGATGCATGCTGATGATCATTTCCAAGCTTGCCAAATTCAAGGGTAGTTGTCGCGTTCTCGACAAAGTGCCATGCTGCATAGCCTACTATTATCGCCACAACTGCAAAAACTCCTGCAGCAATTAGTGTATTTTTTCGTTTTTGTTTTGACTGCTTTGCCACAAAACTCTCTCTTTTTTCCTGATTGCTTTTTTTATCGTTCTTGTCTTTTCCCATGAATGTTCGTTCTAAAAATTCAGCCCTAATTAATCAATCGATATGCAATGAAAACGTTTGATCAAATAATGACACATCTCAGATAGTATAATAGATTCATGTTTGATATTCCTGATATGGACTGCATATTTTGCCAAATAATTGCAGGCATAAGAGAAGGTCATATAGTATACGAAGATGAATTACATGTTGCGTTTCTTGACAAATATCCAATAGACAAAGGACACACACTAATAGTTCCAAAAAAGCACTACGAAAAGATAACTGACATGAGCGGTAATGATGTTGGACATCTTTTCTCGCTAGTCCCAAACATTGCTAACGCAATTATTGCGGCAACTAGCGCAGATGCATTCAGTCTTGCTCAAAACAACGGCAGATCTGCAAAACAGATAATCCCGCATGTTCATGTACACATAATTCCAAGGTATAATAATACTGGCACCGTATGGACAAAACGTAGCATACCCTCATCAGATGATCTAAAAGAACTAGCTAGCAAAATTCGTCAGCATATCAACAACTGAATGCCTCTGAAAACTAGTCTGTTGACACCTATTGGTTTGGGTTGTATCTTAGTATGGCACCAATTTTGCCAAGGCTGCTGAGCATTGCCCCGTATTCTGATGCCCCAGATATCACTTCAACTTTGGTTCCAACGGGAGTTGCAATCAAAGATAGATAATCCACGATGTCCTGCGATATTGCCTCAAGGTCCATGCTCTTACAATTTGGACATGGTTTTGCAAGAAGCTCCGTTTTTCTTGGAATTATTTTTTGTTGCTCAATTATTTCTTCTTGCAAATGTTGACACCTTTTACATTTGACTTCAAGCCGATGAAGGTTTGTATCATCTGTGATTAGTAAGGTGTCAACTACGTTGTTTTTTAGCAAGTTGAGTATATCTGACATACCATACACTCCAAGTCCAGAACGATTGTTTATTTCACGAAATAGTCTTTCTACAAGTTTTTTTTCCTCAGATAGTCTAAAGTCAGACAATACATCTTGAGCTTTTAGAAATGCTTCTCGTATTCCCTCAGAGCCGGAATATGATGTATCTAGCGTTGCAATCACCATGTTTTGAAGTCGGTATTCCAGATAATTTGATTTAAGAAAGTCTTCTTTTGTAGGACCTGGACCTGATACAATGAGTCCTTTTATTGGATATATGTCGATAAAAAACTCCTTTGTAGTTTCGGCAACTCGATTGTAGTAATAACTAAGCTCCATCTCTCGTAGTCTCTCAAATCTTCGTGCAGATTGTCCGCCTTGCCTGTGTTTTCCTGCCACACCGGAACTCGTCTCTCGCAAAACCTCAATTTTATCTCCGTGTAAAAGTCCCCACCCAGCATCCTTTGTGTCAATTGCAAGAAAGCCGATTAGATTGTCGTCCTTTAACATGTCTTTGAGTATGTCTACGTGAAAATGATCATCGCATCTGTAAAGAAACGTCTGTAGGTCTTTTGGCGGTTCAATTTCCCATACTTTGATCACCTCGCTGCCTATTGGACCTCCGCCCTCTGGAGGCAGGGCGCCACAAAAAATTACCAATCCGTGCTCAGGTGTGTTTTTGTAAAGCTTAAGTCGTTGTTGGACCTTTGATAGTGCATCAACTACATGTGTTCGTGTCAGATCCGACTTTATGTTGTCTGCAGTACCCTGTTCCTCACGCAGATTGTTAATTACCATGTGAAGCTGCTTGCCCTTTGGAATGTACACGGAGATAAGTTCGGTACCTCTTCCGGAAATGCGGGATAGTTCATCAAGAGTCTTTTTGATTTTATAGATCTTAACGGAATCCTGTTTTTCGATGTTGATTTTGCCCATCACTTGAGCCTTTATTGTTTGAGTATTAAGGAGTTTGCCGATATAGAATTGTTGAACTGATTCTAAATATCAATATGATCTGGACTCAGTAAAACACGACACTGCTTGCTTACAAGCCGTCAAGTGTCTTTCGGAATACGTCAATTGGTTGGTTTCCTGTAATCTTTACTATTTTATCACCACTAATAATCAAAAATGATGGTGTCGCATTGATCCCTATTTTTTGGCCAAACTCGTATGCATCAAGAACCTGTTGTCTGTACTTTGAAGAGTCAAGACATGCCATAAATTGTTCCAAATTCAAATCCACGTTTCTGGCAAATCTGTACAGTGAATCCTTTGTTACCCAGCCTGTATTTTCACCATCCCAATTATCATAAATTTCATTGTGATATTGCCAGTATTTTCCTTGGTCATTTGCACAATGTGATGCCTCAGCAGCAAGCACTGATGCAGGACCATTTAGCGCGAAATCCTGAAAAACAAGATTAGCCTTTCCAGACTGAATGTATTCTTGTTTTATTGTGTCAAGACTAGTACTGTGAAACTTCATGCAAAAAGTACACTGATAGTCACCGTATTCTATTATCGTTATTGGAGCTGCAATACTACCTTCAAGAGGAGAACCATTTTTCATCAAATCTTGTTTTGTGAATCCATTTACTTGTTTGTTATCAAAATTTATGGTCACAAATAGGCCGGCTACAACACCAATCACGATTGGAATTATAATAAGATAATACTTTAC
>JAWCRP010000043.1:0-8180 GCA_038869175.1 Candidatus Nitrosotenuis sp.
ACTGCTCTGTCCAAATCTCTACCGTTTTTCCAGCATATTCCTCAATTCCTGATTTACGCACTTTATTGAATATCTGCATTGCAGCATCCTTTTCAAGTGGTTTTGATTGGGCTTTTGTGTAGCCTTCCGCATCAACAAGAATTGTGACATATCCATCCACGGTTTTAATGACGGCAACAAGATCCTCTTCTCCAATTGGCACGAATTGTCCGTCCTTTTTCTTTGTGGTTAGTGTAAGCATGCCAAAGCCTCCAAGCTTAAAAAGAATCATCTGCGACTTGCTGGCACGCTCTTTGCCGATCTTTACTGCTTGAAAGTACTGCACGATAATTTTTGGCAAAGTATTGCTAAAAGTATTTTGGGGATCTGCAGGTGCCTAACACATTCCAAATAAATTAACATTTATGTCCTCAATATGCCACACTAAAACAGTGAACCCAAAAATACTCATGATAGTAATTGTTGCTGGACTTGCAGGAGCAGTCGGCGTCTTTACACTTTTAGGTTCGCAGTTTGTAGATGATGTCACAGGAGGATTCAACCTTGCCCCCTCACAGATTGAGGTAATACCGCTTGAGCCGCATCTTGAGAAGATCGAGGTTCTCTCGGTCACAGACGAGGAGGCAAAAATCAAAGTTACCTTCAGCGTAGTCAACCAGAACTATAAATCAGTAATACTTCAGGTGCTCAAATACCACCTGTTTGCATCAGATGTTCGCGTGGCAACAGAGGAGATTGGAGAAAGGCCGGAAGGAATGGTAGCAGGATCTAACTATTTTACAGTGATAAGGGGTAGTCCACTAGTACTTGATGATATCGTCACAATCAAAAATGGTGGAAACAACCCGCAGCTCTGGTCGGAAATAGCCTCCAACACAGTAGACTGGAGAGTAAAAGGCGAGCTTTACTTCAATCTAAGTTCTATGACCGTTGGACATGAAAACATAGTGCCATTCGAGTTTTCATACTGAAACCATATCATAAAACACAAAAATTATGATAATTTGTATAAATGAGCAAAAATTTAGAGAAATTATATAAAATATGATTGGGCTAGGCAAGCAAATGGCAGAAGCATCACTTGCAGCCTACGGTTCAGTAATTGGTGTTGGCATTGCACTTGCAGTCGTAGTATTTGCGCTAAGAGGCAAGGGCCACCCAGAATCACTGGAATAAGATCTCTCCTCTCTTTTTACTTATTTTTAATACCAAACATGTCGGTAAGCGAGAACTGCTTGCCTTCGTGCTTTTTGATATAACATCTCTCAAAGTACTGACAGTCAGAACATTCTGGCGATGGTTCTAAGATCGGAATCTTTCTGTCTGCTACCAAGTTGCTGAACACCCTTACTCTCCTGATTGTTTCTTCAAAC
The DNA here is from genome assembly GCA_038869175.1 of Candidatus Nitrosotenuis sp. GTDB lineage: Archaea > Thermoproteota > Nitrososphaeria > Nitrososphaerales > Nitrosopumilaceae > Nitrosotenuis. The sequence continues at coordinate 1,374 of JAWCRP010000043.1, forward strand.
ATTTTTTTCTCCTTTGAAACAACGTAGGAAGATTCTGTACCATCTCCAGTAATGTATATGATGACACCGTCTTGCTTTCCAAAAATCCACATGCATGCGTTTACATGCAATACGTCTGAAGCAAATGGGTTTTCCGGGAGGTATGTGACTGTCCTAAAAATGATTACGATATCATCAACTATCATATCTGACTGGCCACATAGCTTGATGTCGTCTATTGCAAACTCGCCTATCTTGGCCCCGTATGGGAGCTTTCTTATCAGGCCGCCAAACAAATTACCAAACCCTTTGGCTTCCTGATCCTTTCTGTCAAATCTGTCATAGTATGCTCGCCTCATGCACCTTGTAATCTCGTGCAAGTAGACAGTCTTGTTATCATCTGGCTTGGAAACTTGCGGCTCGGTCTCTTTTGTAATGGCATCTATGGCGTTGTTGATGGTGCTTCTATAATCACGATCCCCCATCATATCAGATCATCTCAGCTCAGAATACCTGTAAGAAATCTTGAAATCCTGTCAGAAAACGCAAGAGCCACAAAATGCAGACCAAAACCAACAACTGCTCCTACCAGTAAATTCGACGTTACAAGGTATATTGCTAAAAACACCCCAAGAGCAGGCAAGGTCAAAATCATGGCCAAAAACGTGCTAACCCAGACGGTATTTACTAGTACATCTGTTGTTATTTCTGACTTTTTCTTGTGTATTTTGATCAATTGCTGGTCTTAGCCGTTATCTGGTATATATTCCAGATTATTCTTCCTGTTCTATTATCAGTCTTGACATCGTTGTCTGCGGCTCTATTTTCTGCTCAACTGCAAATGCAATGGCCGCAATATTCCGAACCTCGTACGAAGTAAGCTTTGTTATCCCAACTATAGTAGAAAAACTAAACATCTTTGTAAATGACCTGTTCACAGCCTTGTAAATTGCCATCTCGAAATTATGTTCAAATTGTGATATTGCTTCTATGTCACTTTCCATCTGCGGTACCAAATCCTTGTAACGAGTTGTCGTAAGCTCGCCAAGTACGCTCTTTACAGAGTCTGATGATATCAGTTTGCCTAGAAGATCCCTTGGTATACTTGGTGTGTGGGTCACTATCAAATTCTTAATTTGTTCTTCATCTAAACCCCAGAACTTACCACGGAGTATTGAAAGTATATTGTAAAAGTCAACATCCATTCCCACAAGTCTTATGACATCACGGTCGCGCGAGTTTCTTATCGCACGTCCAAGCTGCTGGTACAAGATCTTATCCAAAAACACATCGAAAACCTGAACGTTCTTTTTGTCATTATACACTGCAATGGCTTTTGCGACATCCTCGCCAAATTCAATTGATCCTAATGATGCAACAGCCTCCTCCAGATCCTTTGAGATAAGTGCCTTTACTATGACGTCTCTCTGTCCTATCAACTCTTCCGCATGGAGATTCAAATGCGGCTCTATCTCTTCCTGAGTCTTGTTGAGCGCTTTGCCTTTCAAGATCAGTTTTAGATTGGAAATTAGAAACCTCAGATAGTATGCATCAAGTATGTCGGATTGGCCTGCTGTTTTTGCTATGGAGTAATGAATGTCGGCAAGATCGCTGCGCAGAGCGGACTCTATGCCTGCAGCCGTGTATGGTTTATTGACTTTTGATACTGCATCTGCGTACTTGGTGTTCTTTATTCTGGTAATCAGCTCATCAAGATCCCTTGATTCTGCCAATGTCTGCAGGTCGGCCTTTGTAAGTAGGCGTCCTCTTTGACTAAACGACTTTACAGAAGCAAAAACCTTCTGTGATCCACCAGAACCCATTATTTTGGCTCCAATTTCAAATGGATTTTAATGTTTGGAGGTTTGTTATTGAATTAAGCACCATTACTTAGAAACCCCAACATCTTTTCCCTCTCTGTTTTTGGCATCGATGAATAGCTCTCCAAAAACTCTCTTTGAATAATGACCATTTCTTCTGATGCTTTGATAAAACGATCCTTTTCAAGCGGCAAAAGACCGATATCGCCTTCGCAGTATACTTTGACATAGTTTTTGAACAGAGAATATGTAAATCTGGGAGAAAATTTTGCCAGCGCCATTATCTGTTCTTTAAAACTGGCATCTGCCTTGGATGTAGCAAGAAATCTATCTAGTATCTTTTCCCTGCCTATTATCTCATCAAGCGAGAGAGCAACCAAAAGACCCTGTTCAGTAAGCGAATAGTATGGAATACCTTTCTCCTGAAGCGCCTTTGGACCTCTCCTTAATGGTAACCTACCTGCTTCCTCTACCATCCCTAACGGAATGAGGATCTCATCAAGATCGCGGAATATGCCGGAATAGATGTTTTTCCACAACGAACCGTTTTCCTCTGCGATCTTTTGGGCAATAGCTGTCCTTGTGCGCTGCGCAGGATTGTTCTGGGTGGCAAGGCAGATTATGATGGATCTTTGTCTTTGGGCCTCGCCAGTAAGACTCTGACGCTTTGTCTTGAACGTCTCAAATATTCCTAATTTTGGCCTTCCATCATTCGTATTCGTAACATAATTTGTCAATTTTATGTTATTATCCACTAAATTGTCTATTTAACAATTTACGTTTTTTGACAAAAAAACTTCCCTATCCTTAAATAATTTTCACCTATCAGACTGCCAATGAAGAACAGGAATCACAAGTATGCTCTATTACTTGTGGTAACAGTTGCCATGACATCTACAGGTACACTATCTTATGCCTTCGCACAACAGATCAACGATGGAATGGACGGGTACGTAAAAGGTACCTCGGGCATTTACACCGGAAATCCAAACGAATGTTGGTTTGATGATGGCGAAGGTGGGATGCTGCCATGTAGAATTGACACTGGTGATACCGCATGGATGCTAACTGCAACCTCTCTGGTTCTATTCATGACCCCGGGAGTCGCATTCTTCTATGGCGGACTTGCTCGTTCAAAGAACACAGTAAACGTACTGGGCATGACATTAATGGTCATGGGCCTTATCTCAGTGCAGTGGGTCCTTTGGGGCTACTCGCTGGCATTCGGACCGATTGACAACGATGCAAACATGTTCATGGGATCACTGACATATGTGGGATTCAACCAAGTATCTCACTATGCTCCATTAGGTGAAGTTGGTCCTTGTGCGGATACGTGGTCTGCGGCATATCAGATGCAAGCTATGGTTGATGCAGAGGAATGCAGTCAAGACTGGCCAGGAACAGTTCCACACCAGCTATTCGCTGTATTCCAGATGACATTTGCCATAATCACACCAGCACTCATCATCGGCGGACTGATTGACAGAATCAAGTTCAGCGCATTCGTAATCTTCATCCTTCTATGGGCAACCTTCGTCTACGATCCGGTAGCACACTGGGTCTGGGGAGGCGGTTACATAGGTGGAGGTGCACTAGACCTCAATCCAGATCTGTCGCCAACCTTTGCACTAGACTTTGCAGGCGGAACGGTCGTACACATCACGTCCGGATTTGCCGCTCTCGCAGGAGCTCTAGTCCTTGGAAGAAGACTGGGATATGGTAAAGTTCCGATGGAACCACATAACATACCGTTTGTAGTCCTCGGTGCTAGCATTCTCTGGTTTGGCTGGTTTGGATTCAACGCAGGAAGCGAAGTGATGGTCGATGGCATAACTGTGAGCGCATGGGTAGTAACAAACACCGCAACAGGCATGGCAGTAGTGACATGGATACTGATGGCCTGGGCACACACCGGCAAGCCTAGCGTAGTAGGCGCAGCGTCAGGTGCTGTAGCAGGACTAGTATGCATTACTCCAGCTGCAGGATGGGTGGGACCCATGGCTGCAATCATAATAGGAATTGCAGCTGGCTCTGTTTGTTATGGATGCGTTGCCTTCAAGAACGCTAGGAAATGGGACGATGCACTAGACGTCTGGGGAATTCACGGAATGGGTGGCCTTACAGGGGCAATCCTTACAGGAACTCTTGCAAGCCCACACATCTGGGACACCGGAGATGGCATCGGCGCATGGACTGGAACAGCTGAAGGTTATGAGCAGCAAGCAATCAACATCATAGGAGCTTTGATCTCAGTAGGATACGCATTCGGCGTTACAATCGTCATACTCAAGGTAATGGACGCAGTATGGCCAGGCGGAATCAGGGTCACTCCTAAAGAAGAAGAGATTGGACTTGATCTTGCTCAACACGGAGAAAGAGCATACGTAAACGAGTAAAAAACTCACACCTTTCTTTCCTTTTTATTATCGAAAAGTCATTTAGCCACATCATTTGACACCATATGTGCTGATATCTACAAAGGATCTCCAAGAAATTCTGGGCCAGCAGAATCTACTTGTGGTAGACTGTCGCTCTTTTAGGGAATACTCACAAGGCCACATACCAGGATCTGTCAACTTGGATCTCTTTGCATTCCACTGGTTTGACACATCAAAAGAAGGACTTCAAACATTCAACGAGCAAGCTCGTCAGCTGTTTTCTTTTGTGGGCATAACCAGTAAGAAAAAAGTCGTCTTTTATGACGACGTATCAGGAATGCTAGCAGCCCGTGGGGTGTGGCTATTGACATATTTTTCTCACAATAACACATTCATGCTTGATGGTGGACTGCAAAAATGGAAAAGTGATGGCATGAAAATTGAGATGACTACAAACGGATTCTCTCCTACAAAGTTTGATGGAATTCCAAATCCAAACCTACTTGCGGGATACGAGTACATCAGAGAAAACCTTGGCAAGATTGTTCTAATAGATGCAAGATCAAGCGAGGAGTACTCGGGCAAGGTAGTGCGGGGAGCAAGGCGAGGCCACATACCAGGTGCAATCAATGTCGATTATATGTCTAACATATCGTCTGATGGCACAATAAAAGACACAGATGAACTTGACACGCTCTATAAAATTCCAAAGGACTCGGAGATTGTAACGTACTGTCAGGGTGCCTACCGCGCAGCAAACTCATTTGTGGTGCTAAAAAGGCTTGGATTTGAAAATGTCAGAGTATATCTTGGATCGTGGGGCGAATGGTCAAACAGGGAAGATCTTCCAATAGAATGATTATTTTTTCCAGATGAGTTTGTTGTATAGGAGCTCCGGCACGACCTGCTTGAACGGCTGCGCCCCTCCGTCATACCACTTTGTAAAGAACTCGTATAGGTGTAACCTAAGAGACTGGATGTAAACTATGAGTCCTTCTATCATCATGATTCCAATGTTGCCTCCGACGATCATTGCAATGGCGCCAGGCGATGACCAACCACCAAGTGATGCAAATGAGTTGTTCACTGTGAGCAAGAGCGCTGCATGTACAAGCAACATGATGCCGATTCGAGCATAGCTGATCGTGTGTGCAAGACATTCTACTGTCTTGCCAAGAAACACTTCCATTACCACATTGGCTGCGCTACCGCCGTCTTCTGGGTGGTGCTTTGCGTGCAGTATTCCTCCAACCATCATCACTGCCATAGAGCCAATAACGATGATTACTGCGATTCTTGTAACAATCCATACTGTGGCCCAATCACCAAGAAAAACCGTTACCCATGGTACTGGCTCATTGTGGACGCGTGAATACATGTTCATCACATCATAGCTTGAGCCGATTGCGCACATCATGATTACTACAATTCCGCCATAAAGTGTAAGATTTGGTACTGCCTCAAGGAACATCATCTGTTTGTGGCCCTCCTTGTGGAGTCTTTTTATTCGTAGAACAAAGGCCCATACAAGGTGGATGATCCCAAGGAACAGCGAGACCTTTAGTATGTTGATTACTTGCTCAAATGTAAGCTCAGCTACGCTGATTACCCCGACAAGCCACGCTATTGGCTGGAGCGGCCCATGAAGTATGTCCTCAAATGGCTGCAAGTGGTCTATGTGGAAGCCAAACATCTCGCCTGCCCCTACACCTGCTACTGCAGCAGACGCACCGGAGATTGCAATCAGCATGCCCCATCTTGAAAGGATTCCCTGGCCCTTCATCTTAAAGAGCAGTCCAAGGCCCATTAACAAAAGTCCATGACCTACATCAGCAAACATTATTCCATAAAAGATGGGCCACATCAGAGATATCATTGGCGTCGGATCCGCCTCTCCACGCCTTGGGATTCCCTGGCTTTGCGTTATTACCTCAAACGTTCTAACCCATCTCTTGTTTTCAAACAATGTGGGTCTATTCTGGATGAGCTTGGGGTCGGTAATGTCTTCTGTTACCGACATCCACTGTTTTGTGACATCTTTGAACTTTGATTCCATCTTTCTTGGAATGTAGCCCTGAATTACTGCAAATCTTTTTGTTCCTCCTGGCTTGCGCAAGGTTTCAAGTACTTCTTTTGCAAGGTAGGCGCTCTCATGAAGTGCTAACACGTCACCCCTAAGAGACTTTTTGAGGCCTGCAAGTTCCTTGTTGACCTTTTTCTGTTTTTCATTCAACTCTGTCAGCTTTGATACTATGAAAGAATATGCTTGTGATGGAATTTGGGGGAGGCCAGCTGGGACGACAAATGGGTTTGCGTTAAAGCCGCGGAAGACCTTGAGTACGCGGTCAGCATCATCGGCACCACTAATCACAATAAGCGCTGTTTTGTCCTTTGATTCCAAATCGTACTTGTAAACTACAACCCCTTCAAGGGAACGCGAGATCTCGGCAAAATCTGATGAATTTATGACAAACAGGTTGGTGTAAAAATATCGCATAAGGCCAAAGCCTTCAAGGTCTACATTCAGCTTTTTTACTACATCCAAAGTTTCCTTAAGTGTAGTGTACTCGTCAATTGCGCGTTGCGTTGATGCTGCTTCATCAAGAAGCTTTGATGCGCCATCTATG
>JAWCRP010000044.1:0-7935 GCA_038869175.1 Candidatus Nitrosotenuis sp.
TAGATTGGGTCTTTACCTTTTGCATAAAGATCCTCCCCATCAAGCAGAATCCTTCCTTCAACCCTTGCATTCTTTGTCATATCGTGCATTCTATTTAGACATCTAAGGAAAGTTGTTTTGCCGCATCCTGAGGGGCCTATTAACGCAGTAACTGACCTTTCCTTGAATTTCATTGTGATGTTTTTCACCGCGATAACATTATCATAATAAACTGAAACGTCTTCTGCAACCATCTTGTATTTCCTATTGTCTATTAGCGTCGAGTCATTCACATCGTCTTTTTGGTGTCTTATATCAGATACTGCAGTCATCTTTTCATACTCCTTGCCAAACTGAACAAACTTGCGCCCTTCTTTCTTCTAAAGTAATAGCGGACTCCAATGTTTATTGCAAGAATTATCACTATCAAAACCACCGCAGCTCCCCACCCCTGCATTTGCGCACTATCGTATGGGAGTAATGACAGTCTCCAAATTCTAAGTGGGAGTGCGTCCATTGGTGCATCAAAGCCAGAGAAGAACTGGCTGCTGCCAAGAATGGTCATGATGAGTGGTGCTGTCTCGCCCCCAATTCTTGCGACCGCAAGCAAAATTCCTGTCAGCATGCCGCTTTTTGCAGCAGAAACTACTATTCGAAAAGTGATTATCCATTGTTTCAGCCCAAGTGCAATTCCTGCCTCCCTGTATGTCAGTGGAACCATTTTTAGTGATTCCTCAGTAGTTCTCGCAATTATTGGAAACATGATTAGTGAGAGTGCAAACGCCCCTGCCCACAGAGAAAAGTGGCCAAGCAACAATACTATGAGCAAAAATGCAAAGATCCCAATTACTATCGACGGAAACTCCATGAACACGTCATTGAAAAACCTCACAAGCCTTCCAAGCCTGTTATTGCCAAACTCTGAGAGAAATATTCCACCCATGACACCTATTGGCACACCAATCAGACTGGACATGCCAATTATTATGAGAGTGCCTTGTATTGCCGGGCCTATTCCGCCTTCACCGGATCCTATGGCACCAGGCGGCTGAGTAAGAAATTCTGCCGAAAGAGCGGGAAGACCGTTCTTGAATACCTCAACTAAAATGCTGAACAGAGGCACCAGTGCAGTTACAACACAAACAAGAACTATGCCGAGCACAATTTTATCAACCAATAGTCTTCCTGCCACGTTCTGTTTGAACAAAGCTCTGTATTCGGCTCTTTTTTCACTCGAGCTCATCATGCGTTAATCACGCCCTCCCTTACTTTGAGCATCCTTGAGACCAGCATGTGTGCAATTATGTTGATCCCAATAGCTACCAAAAGCAGTATTACGCCAACTCCGACCAGCGCTGGCAGGTGTAATGATGCAGGAGATGCCTCGATGAACTCGTTTGCAATAATGCTTGACATGGTCTGGCCTGGCTGAAACAGTGATTGTGGGAACGCGCTTGGCCCTGTGGCGTTGCCTATGAGCATTGTCACTGCCATAGTTTCGCCTACTGCCCTTCCAAGCCCAAGTATTGCAGCTCCAATAAGACCGGTCTTTGCGTATGGAAAGATTGCCAGTTTGAACATCTCCCACCTTGTTGCACCAAGCATGTATGCTGCCTCCTTTTGCATCTGGGGCACTGCAGCCATTATCTCCCTTGAGACTGCGGAAATTGTGGGAATTATCATGATTGCAAGAATCACGCTTGCAGTAAGAATGTCAAGGCCAAACGGTGCTGGTGCAAACATGCTGATGCTGCCACCAAGTGTCTCATACAGCGGGTATTCAACCCAATTAAGAAATATTCCTCTGAAGACAAACAGCCCCCACAGACCATAAATTATGCTCGGTATTGCGGCAAGAAGGTCAATTAGCATAGAAAGAGGGCCTGAGATAAATTTTGGAGACTGTGAGATGAACATTGCAATTCCGATGCTTAATGGGACTCCTATTGCCATAGCAATCCCAGCAGTCACTAGAGTTCCAAGTATGTATGGGGCAGCACCAAAGACCTCTCTGCCTTCAACTGCATTCCATTCTGAGCCTACAAGAAATGAAATTCCCTCATGTTGCCAGATGGGACTTGACTCTGCGAACAGCTGAAAGACCATCAACAGTATGATGGCAAGCACGTAAACGCCTGCTGCAATTGCGGTAAACTTGAATATTTTATCCACTCCAAACTTACTGCGCATGTGCCGGGCTGGGTTTTTTAGCAATAATTTTTACCTTGCCTGTTTGCTTATCTAAGATCTGCACATATTCTACAGATACAACATAGTTCTATATTGAACAATATAGAATAAAGAGAAAACCAGTATTTAGCTACACATCTCATGAAAATCAAGTGCAAGCAGAAGATACAAAACAGACAAGACGCATACAGATAAGCGGCGGCTCAACATATACAATTTCACTGCCAAAAAAATGGATCGACGGACTTGGAATTAAAAACGGCGACAATCTGACAATCATCAGAAATGCAAACAAATCGATGACGCTTTTTCCCGGAATCGACACTGAAAGGCCTGCAAAAAAAGCCATTCTCACAATAGGACAGAAGGATCCTGCAGAGTCAATTAGAAGGAAGATAATTGCTTTGTACCTTAACGGATACAAAACAATCCAGGTGGCCTCAAAGGGCGTAAAAATACTCCCAGAGCACTCACGACTTGTAAAGGATCTTGTGAGGAGAACTATGATCGGAACCGAGATAGTAGAATCCGACTCTGAATCAATAACGATTCAGATCCTCACAAGACTTCCTGAATTGACATTTGATGTCGCCCTCAAAAGGATGCATCTTATGGCGTCAAACATGCACCGGGAAGCAATCGAGGCCCTGAGCAAGCATGACAGCGAGTACGGTGAAGAAGTAGCAAGGATGGACGATGAGGTGGACAGATTCGGACTTTATATGATGAGGACTTTGATAATGGCAATACAGAACGCAAGCATGCTGTATGATATGGGACTGGAGCAGCCATCAGACTGCCTCAACTATAGAACTGTCATATCAAGAATTGAGCGAATAGCAGACCATGCAGCCCTGATTGCAAAGCGAATAAAATTCCTCAAGGATCCACTGGATTCTAGAATTCTAAAGGAGATTGAAACCTTGAGTAATGAAGCAATTACATGCTTTGATAACTCGATTCTTTCCCTCACAAAAAGGGATCACATTCTTGCAGAAAAGACGGCAGCAAACATAGCAAAAATCGTAGAGGAGGAAAAGGAACTCATGTATGGCCTTAAAGAATCAAAAAACCTGACCATAGTAAAATTCGTACTGGAAGATATTCGACGTGTGGCCGAATACTCGAGCGACATTGTCGAAGTCGTCATAAATGAGACAATAAAAAACATAATTTCTGAAAAATAAAAAAAGAGTGGTTGGTTTAGCTTCGTCCGTTGTTTAATGCCTTGTATGTTGGGGATTCGGGTTGCCAACCAGAGCACGTGAACGTGTATGTCTCAACTAGAGCAAACACTGTCTTTTTTCCTGGAATGTATGCCTCTTCGTTATCTGTCCTTGTATTGATCACATAGTTTGACACAGCACAGTCTTTGTACTTGAAGGTCCTCAACGACTTTTCGCCATTGATAAAGTCCACAATGATGTCAAATGACCTGTATGGGTATTCTACCGGCGTCGTTCTTCCCTTGTACTGCCATGTCTGGTCTACTGCTTGGTGCAGATAGGGCGTATCGCCGACAATTCTCCTCATTGTGAACTCTGGTACTGGAGATCGAAGCGAGGTACCTCCGCCTGTAGAGGACGCAAAAAGAGAGTTTGTCTGATCGTACATCTGGAAATCGTACGTTACAGTTGCCTCTCTGAACTTGAATGTTGCCTTTGGATTCACTCCCTCAGCAAAGCCGTACTGCTCGTTTACTGATTTTGGTGCCTCTGCAGCTACTGACTCTGGTGTTTGCGGCATTCCAAGCAGAAAAACAACCGATGTAATTACGATTGCAGCGATAACAGAAGTGCTTGTTATTCGTTTTCTGTTCATAGAATCAAGACAATGACTTTGTTACTAAAGGAGAATCCTTATTGATTCTGTATGGTATGTCGTTAACTGTAATCTATATAGAAATTTGCTAGACCTTTCTAACCAGAGTAAACCTTGATCTTTTAGGGTCGATCTCTTCATGCATGTCAACATTGCTGATTATCTTTACCTTGTAGTCCATCCATCGCTTGAGCATGTTTCTGCCTACAGTTCTCACTGGCTTGTCTGACAATACAGATTCATCCTCAGAGAAAACCTCTATGTTCATAACGTATCTTCTTGACACTCTGAACAGCTCATTCAACGCTTTTTGTACTTTGAAGTCTTCTATATGGTTGAGCATGTTTTTTGTGAATACAAAATCAAAGGATGAATCCTCGTAATGTATTGAGGTAACTGAGCCTACCTTGAATTCTGACTTTGGAAGATTTTTTCTTGCATATTCCAATATGCCTTCACCCACGTCTACTCCTGCAACATGGATATTTTCAGGAAATAACATCAGATCATTTCCGGCACTACATCCAACTTCCAGAACGCTTGTACATCTGAGTGAGACTACAAGGTCTGAGACAAACTTGGACATTTCATAGTTGTAGTGTTTGGCATGATCCTTTGCATATGCAGTCCAATACTGTAGATCTAGTGGCTGCATTTGCACGGAACCATCTTTGTATCAAATGTGCAGTCATGCGGTCCATCGGATTTGGAATCTATGGGTATCTCCTTCATACATTCAGAGTGTCTGCCTTTCCTGCAAAACCAGCAGATCTGCTCGCCCATGCCACCAACAGAGCACGATTCCATGATCTAAAAACCCCGCCCGCTCTAAAAAACTAGACGTATGTCAGCCAATGGGAGAATCGCTCATCTTTTCCCATCACTACATCCATGAAGGACTTTTGGAGAGACCTTGTGGTAGTGCCAATCTTGCCATCTCCTATCTGAACGTCATCAATGAACGCAACGGATTTTACCTCCGCTGCAGTCCCAGTCATGAATATCTCGTCTGCAGAATACAGATCATCTCTTTCAAGCTCTTTTTCCACTACCTCCTGGCCATTGGCCCTTATCATCTGGATCACACTGTCACGTGTGATTCCTGCAAGGCATCCTGATGATAGAGGAGGTGTTGTGATCTCGCCATTCTTTATAATGAAAATGTTTTCTGCGCTACCCTCGGCAATCTTTCCATGGTGATTTAACATGATTGCCTCATCATATCCTGCCTTGAGTGCCTCGACTCTTGCAAGAGCTGCATTAGCATAATTTGATGCGGCCTTGGCCTGCATCGGCTGCGATCTGGAATCAATTCGAAGCCAGCTTGATATTTTGCACCTTGCACCTGATTCCTTTCCTGCCTTTGACTCGCCCATCTTCCACTCCCAGCACGCAATTGCAACATCTACCTTGTTTGGAGTCGGAGTTAGTCCCATCGTGCCATACCCATAGTATGCAACAGGTCGTATGTAGCACTCTTTGAGCGTACTTGACTTGACTGTCTTTACTATGGCATCGGTGATGGTTTTCTTTGAAAACTCCATCTTCATAGAGTAAAGCTTGGCAGATCTGAACAGTCTTTCCACATGCTCTGGAAGCCTGAATATGGCAGAGCCATCAGGTGTATTATAACATCTGATTCCTTCAAAGACTGCAGTGGAATAGTGCAGCGCGTGAGTTAGAATGTGCACCTTGGCGTTCCTAAATGGCACAAGCTTGCCGTTCATCCAGATCTTGCCTACTTCCTTCATAAAACTCTGGACGGATGTTGGTGATTTTTAATGTTCTGGATTGCAGTCAAATACATATTCCCAGCTGACTAACAAAAGGGCATGGAGCCTGTGTTGATGATTATAGCTGCAGCCTTGGTCGTAATAGGCCTTGTGGGCCAGGGCTTTGAGATGAGAAGGATACGAAAGTCCATTACTACTGATGAGCAGCTGAACTCAAAAAACGTCTTTGCAGACAGGCGCAACATAAAGTGGTATATTATAATTGCAGCAGGAATCATACTATATTATGCGGGCGAGCAGGGGCTCTAGCCTGAATCTAACATCAGATCTACGGACTATATAGATCAGGTCTAAATATGGCGGCGATCAATACTAGTTAGTGCGTGTTTTGGGTAACGCCGGGCTGATTCTAGATAATGAGTCCAAGAACAAACCCAGCGTGGCTGTCTTGGGTAAAACCAAGTAAGCCATATGCGATTTGTGTTGCTTTCAGATGAAGGTTATTTTTGACCTCTCTGAATGCACAGCACGAATCGCTTTTTCGATATTATCACCTGCGTCATCAGTTACTATGATGACGCGTGAAGTCTCTTCCTGCGCATCCATATTGAGTATATTTATTCCTGCTTCACCAATTCTTGAGCTTGCCTTTGAGACTATCTGCTGGACGCGCCACATCTCATCCCCAATCAGCGTGACAACACCCCGGTTGTAGGTAATGGTGGCAAGTGAGTCAAAGCCGAGGACATATCTTTCGTTTCTTTTTACATAGTCAGCATCCAAAAACAGTATTCTTGTGAATTCGATATCGTCCTTTGTGTAGGGTGAAAGCACTACAAATTCTGAGTACCTCTTGTCCTTTTCAAGCGATTCTAAAAGTCGTTCTGCAGCATCGCTTTCTATTCGCAGTATGGCGCAGTTTTTCTTGCCAGTTACTATCTTTAATGGATGGCCGTTGTGTCCATCAAGCTTTCTTTTTATGATGGTGGTCTTTTGCGGATTTTTCATATTTGTAACTATGATTGGCATATCAACTCCATTTTCAAGTATCTCCTTGATTGCTATTGGATCTAGAATTTTCATGCCAAACATGCCTGCTATGCGGGCCTCGTTGTAGGAAAGCTGCATTATATCTTCAAGTCCATCTGATACGATTCTTGGGTCTGCAGAGACAACGGCGCTATCCTTTTCAAAGTCGATGCTTACGTCGTATTTTTTATGGAATAAAATACCAATATCTGCTGCCGTCCTATCGGAGCCTCCGCGTTCATAGGTTGTTTCGATGCCATCAACCGTCTTGCCAATAAAGCCACCTATTGAGACGACCTCGTTTTTCTGCACAATCTCCTCGGTGGGCTCAAGACGCTTTTGGGATTCTGATGCAAGAAAGTTTGTTGACTCGATATTGTTATCGGTGATGATCGGCCACGTATCGTAACTTACAACGTCTGATCTGATGCCGCTGCTTCTTAGGATGTAATTCATCACATGCGACATTAGTATCTCGCCTGAGAAAGCAAGAGCCCTTGAGCGAACTTCGTTTGCAAACGCTTTTCTCTCTTGGGCGTCTTCAAAGGCAGTTTTTGCCTTTTGCAGGAATGCATTTATCGTATTCTTACATTCCTGCGTGTGTTCATCTGAGACGTATTTTAGCAGTTTTTCATAAGACCTGTTAAATCCTGACATGTCTGGGGCGATTCCGCTTTCTGCGTTTCGACCAACATGCAGCGCAAGGTCCGTTAGTGATTTTCTTTTTCCATCATGCATGGTAAGCGGAGCAGAAAAGACTGCAATTACCTTTGAGGTTTTTCTCAGCTCCTTTATTCTGTCTACTGTTTCTGGGACAAACTCGCCGTCAATTCCAGTAGCGCTTCCACCAAATTTTGCAACAACTAATTTTTCCAAGTAGCAAACACCCAAAACGTAATTCTACTTTTAAGCATTCGGGCTAATATATCGCTGAATAATTTCCCATGCCTTCTGAGCACCATCTGTTCTGAGAGGATTTCTTGTGGAATCAATCTTTTCCAAAACAAGACTGCGCAGTCTGAATACGTCGTCATAAGAGTAGCCTTCCTGTAGTGCGTTGTTCTCCTGCTCAAAATGGTTTTTAATTGGAATGAATATGCCCGGTGTTCCGTAGGCTTTTGCCTCATCTATTGTAGATTTTCCTGCAAGCGAGATTACTAGATCTGACGCGTAGATTGCCTCG
>JAWCRP010000045.1:0-7694 GCA_038869175.1 Candidatus Nitrosotenuis sp.
ATCCTATAGTAAAGACGATGTTGGAAAAAAGATACGTCAATGCCACAGCTCACAACATTTTACAGTCTGTCGGCTTTGCAGGATATGAGATGAAGAATCTTACAGAATACAAATACCAGTATCCGGATACAAAGTTCTTCAATTCGATAAAAATACTCACATACGACTCGCAGGGATTACGCACAGATATGCCAGTTGAGCTGGAGATGAGGCCTGATCTGAAAAGAGGTGCACAATATATTCAGGACTATACGTGTGAGAAGGTGCTGCACGATACTGCAAATCCTATGTTTGCCAGCATTGCAGTTTCCGACATGTTTGCAAGAGAAAATATCGCAAGCGGATATGGGTATGTTAACTTGAAGGCAGCTCTTACATCAATCTGGTTTCCAGAGTTTTATTCTGCAATAGTAGATGATCCGCTGAAAATTCCCCCACACAATGGATATTCTGCTCCATCTCCGTACGAGCTAACAATAAAGGTGGGGCAAAGTAGCAGGACAATAACTGGAGTGGTGAGCTTTCTTTCGCCGTTCGTCCACGTTGTGAATCTTGACTCCAATAACCGCCTTTCCGTAATGGAAAATCCGGGCTTTGCTAGAATAATTCCAGATGAAAAGTTTGGCACAATAGAGAAAGTGGAGATAAACGGTCGGGTGCTTGAGGAAAACTGCACGGAAGGATGCACCATTGTAATTGAGCAGGGGATGAATACGGATATTATAGCATGGAATGCGTGGGGAGGTGCGGCATCATACAACATCAAGCAGGATGCAACATATGTGGATACGGACTTGAGGGTAGATCTTGCACTTGTGTTTGCAACAGCGCTGCTTGTAGGAATCGTGCTGGTGCGGCTCTCCTTGCGTATATTCAGTTTCAAACTCTCTTGATTGGCGCGTGTTAACACGGCGGTTAACAAAATCACCAAGAATCAACCTTTAATTATGTAAATTTTCAAAAATTATTGTTGTTCAAGAACATCCTAGTTCCGTATGATGGCTCAGATCCGTCCAAGAATGCCCTCAAGGCGGCGTTGGATGTGGCAAAAACCAGTAATGCAAAGCTGCACTTGCTGCATGTGATACAGGAAATAATCCTTCCAAATTACTACACGCGGAGCCAGCTTAACAAAACTATGAAGGAATATGAGAAAGAGATCTATGCGGATCTCAAGGAAAAGGCAACTCTGATGCTAAAGGAGCAGCAAAAAAAGGCAGAATCGGCCGGAGTGCAGGTCGACATAAACACGGCGTATGGAAGTACGGCAAAGGAGATACTTGGGTTTGTCAAGAAAAACAAAATCGACCTTGTAATTATCGGAACTACCAGCAGAAAAGGACTCTCAAGGATAATTGCTCTTGGAAGCGTAGCAAGAAAGGTATCAGAAGAATCGCCTGTGCCAGTACTTCTTATTCATTAGACTACGCCGACTTGTTTTATGCGCAAATAATACGTGCATGTATTGTGGTATTGTAATATGTGCTTGCAATCTTGACCATTTTTAAATTTGCAGCATGTATAGCATCCGCATGTCACAAACACAAAATCTTGCACAAAAACAACTATGGATTTTGGTCAGCTCTGCCAGCGAGAATACAAAAGACGAAGACCTTGCAAGTATCGCACCACAAGTCCTCTCAATGATTGATGGCTGGGTCAAGAACAACAAGTTCATACTATCCGGCCCATTCGATGGCGAAAATGGCGGCCTTGCAATATTTGAGGGAACGGAAAGCGAGGCAAAAGCGTTTTTGGAACAATACGGACGCATATGCGGTGGACTGATTAACTTCCACCTGTACAAATGGAATGCCATGTGGGGTTCCATCTAATATTTTTTCAATCCATTACAACTTGTACAAATTGATTCAATAATAAAGCGTAATATAGAATCACATTCACAAAAACACAGTGAAGGCAAAGACTGTAAGCGAATCAAAGGCGGAAGTGATCGCGCGCATGTTTCCCTCAGAGGCAAATCCTGCAGGTAACGTCTTTGGCGGCGAGATACTAAAACAAATAGACATAGTAGCAGGAATTGTCGGGCACAGGCATTGCAGGACAAACGCAGTTACTGCAAGTATAGACCGTGTGGACTTTCTTAAACCCGTGTTTGTTGGAAATGTTCTCATACTTAACGCTCAGATAAACTGCGTCAAGCACTCATCGATGGAAATTGAGGTTCGAGTGGAGGCAGAAAATCTCCTTACCGGCGTTAGAACTCTTACCGGAACTGCATTTGTCACGATGGTAGCGCTAGATGAGAATGGCAGGCCAACTATAGTTCCAAAACTACTGCTAAAGACAAGCAAGGAAAGAAAAAGATTTGCAGAAGGACTTGCGCGCATGAAGAAAAGGGCGCTTGAAAGGAAAAAGTCTAGACTACGTGAATAAGATCCTTTAGATTCCTTCTCGGCCTTGGACCTCTCTTTTGGACCGGATAGCCTATGCAGAGAATCGATGATGGTCTGAGGTTTGTGCCTATTGCGTCCATAACCTTTTGCTCATCAATCATTCCTATCCAAATTGAGCTTAGTCCCAGCGCGGACGCTGCAAGCTGTGAGTATGCGCACGCAATTGTAGCATCCTGGATTGCAAACTTGGCAAGAGTCTCAGGCGGAAAGTTCAGCTTCACTCTTGAAGGATTTTTGCAGAACACAAGGACAAGAGGTGCATTGACATAAACTTGGTTGTTTGCGGCCTTTACGAGCGATGCTTTGATCTTCTTGTCTGTTACATAAAAGACCTCAAATCCCTGAAAGTTTCCGGCAGTTGGTGCAGTATCTGCAGCTGCCAAAATTCTATCGATCTTCCAGTCCTCAATCTCCTTGTCGGCAAACTTTCTTGTCGATCGTCTTGTTGCCATCACGTGGAAAAGATCCGTGTCAAGCTTTACTTCCGTATCGGATGTCAAAATGGCACTAAGAAGCTCGTTTTTTACATCCTTTCCGGGAATCGATTGTCTTGGAGTGTACTCACCCGACTTTATCACCACATTTCCCTTCCGTCCGTCGATGAATTTGAGAATCTTTTCTGTTAGAACGTCCGTCTTTACAGACAGGCTCATACCACCTTTGAGATTAAAATCCGAATCACTCTCGTTGACTATGATGGAACCTGCACCATCCTCCAAAGTTATCCTGCCGGCTGATTTTTGCGACAATACCGAATGAAGGTGCATCAGGTCGTCCTCGGTAAGGAAGATGACCTTTTCCTTGTCGTTGTCTGCAGGGTCAACCCAGACAAGCCTGCAGCCATTTTTCTTCTTTATGTAGGGATAGTCTACTTTTGAAAACTCGTACATGCAATGACTCCCAATACGTATTCTATAAGTTTTAAAAAAATTTTGGATTCCTAGGCTGTTGCTAGGAATGCTCCGATTCCAGCACCAACTCCAATGCCGAGGACGAAAAATAATGTGTCCCAAGCCATTACCTTCTTGAATGGTGCTTTTACCTGGTAGTTCCAGAGTGTTTTTGTTTCCATGTATGGTATACGGCACCCTAGTTGATAGGGTGTCTTCAGCTTGGCAGGTGAAAGTTAAGCTTGATTGCTGATTTATCCGCGTTAATTGAGGCTGCGCCGGTACTGCGTAACAAACGAGCTTCCCAAAAGCAGGATGTTCCTTTTTCGTTCCTTCAGTCTCCTTATAGAATAGGGAAGCCAGTTTGTTCCGTACGGAATGTACTCGGCAACTGCAAACTTTTCTCTTACCAGATCACGCTTTAGCTCATCTCTTATGCCACGTAGCATTTGGAACTCAAAATGCCGTTGATGTTTTCTTGAAAGATCCTTTGCCAGCTCGACCATCTTGCAGTCGTGCGTTGCTATTCCAAATTCGTTACCGCTCTCAAACAGCTTGCGCATCAGCCTTGCAAAGCTCTCATCGACCTGCTCCCTTGTCTTGTAGGCAGTTCTGACATCCTCCCTGTATGCCCCCTTGACAAGACGCATTTTTGCACCAACGGAAAGTAGACTGGCAAGATCGCTTTCGGTGCGCCTAAGGTTTGCCTGAAGTGCAAGGCCGATTCTCTCATATCTGGTAAACAGACTCAGATACGTCTCAATGGTGTCATCTGTGTGATCCGATGATTCCATGTCTATCCAGACAAAGGTGTGTGACTTGAGAGCCTCTTTTATGAGATATTCAAAATTACGGCGACATTCTTTTACGCTCTTTGAGAGGCCAATTTGCGTTGGCTTTACCGATATTGCGCCTCCAACTCGCCACTTCCTAAATGATGACATTACCATGACGTATTCGTCGACTGTCTTTTGTATGATGTTGCTTGATGTATGGTATTCTCCAAGCCTGTTGATTATAACACTCATGCCGTTTTTGTAGGATTTTTGCGCAGCAGAAAGGGCGTCATTTATGGTGTTTCCTGCAACCCATTGCTTTGCTACGCCAAAGAGAATCTTTTCCATTAATTGTGTGCCAGATACCACAGCAAACAAAGTGCATGCCGTCTAAAAATTTTAGCGATTGATTCAAGAATAATTTTATACGGCTACTGCGTCAAGACAGCAATTGTTTACGGGAATCATAGAGGGAACAGGTAGAGTGCTCAAAATCCAGAAAAGCACCAATCGCAGTGCAGTAAAGATGACTGTGGATCTTGGGCAAAATGCCAAGGGACTAAGGATTGGCCAGAGTGTGGCACTTAACGGCGTCTGCCTCACGGTAACTGGCATCTCAAAATCAAAATGCAACTTTGAGATGATAGAGGAGACCACAAAGAGGACCGACCTTGGAAATCTCAAGGAAGGCGGGCTTGTAAACATAGAAAGAAGCCTCAAGGTGGGGGACAGGATGGAAGGACATTTTGTTCTTGGACACGTTGACGGAGTTGGAATAATAAAAAAAATCGAGCAAAAGCCTAAAGAGATCAAAGTCTGGTTTGAGATACCAAAAAGTCTTGCCCAGTACGTGGTAGAAAAAGGCTCTATTGCAATTGACGGGATCAGCCTTACTGTAGTTGATGTGAAAAAAAATCTGATCTCAGTGTGTCTTATTCCACACACATTTGAGGTGACCAACTTTCAGACAAAAAAAGCCGGCGACAAGGTTAATATTGAAACTGACGTCCTTGGCAAATATCTGTTTAGCAGGAACAAACAATTACTACAATAGTGGTAATTACTAATTTTCTAGTAACCCTTATAACAATGCACAAGCGAGTTTTACTTATGAGCCTTGATGAGGCAATCAACTCCCTAAAGCGCGGCGAATTCATCCTGCTATACGACTCCGGCGGCAGAGAAAACGAGGTTGACATGGTAGTTGCAGCCCAGTTTGTAACTCCAGAGCATATTGCAAGGATGAGACAGAATGCAGGTGGCCTCATATGCTTGGCAATAAAGGACTCTTTTGCACAAAAGCTGAATCTGCAATACATGCACAACATTTTGCATCACTCACCTGATGTCGATGCGGATCTGAAACAAATGATAATGGGAACAGCACCGTATGGCGATCATCCAACGTTTTCAATCTCAATTAACCACAAAAAGACCTACACTGGAATAACCGACCTTGATAGGGCGCTTACGATAAAAGAGCTTGCAAACTTGTATGGTGTGGATGATCCAAAAAAAGAGTTCATCTCGTCATTTACGACGCCAGGTCACGTTCCGTTGCTGTTGGCATCAAACGGCCTTCTTGAGAGCAGACAGGGGCATACCGAAATGTCAGTATACCTGGCAAAAGTTGCCAACCTCATTCCAGTTACCGCCATATGCGAGATGATGGATTCGCAAACATATTCTGCGCTTACTGTGGACAAGGCCCGCAAGTTTGCCAAGGACAATGCAATTCCATTTGTAGATGGAAAAGAACTATTGGAATTCTCCAAGGTGCACTGAATTGAACATTGCAATAGTTACTGCGGAGTTTAATGAGGAGATAACATCAAGGATGCTGGAAATAGCGCAGGAAAAGGCAAAGTCGCTCAAGCTCAATATTAAACATTCATGCAAGGTACCAGGATCGTATGATATGCCGATTATAGTGGATGCATTGTTGCAAAAAAAAGATGTTGATGCAGTTGTGACACTTGGTGCCATAATCAAGGGGCAGACAAAGCATGATGAGGTAATAGCAAACTCTACTGCAAAATCGCTAACTGAGCTCTCAATAAAATACGGTAAACCTGTATCTCTTGGAATATCAGGACCTGGAATGCAGGAGCGACATGCTTTTGCGCGCATTAGGCCGGTGGCAGAAAGGGCAGTTGAAGCGGTGGTCAAACTGGCAAAAGAGATGGAGAAAATACGATGATTCAGCTGACCATAATTAAGATTACAGGATACGGACCGTGGACTCTTACTCTTGGCAGCGACAGAGAACACGAGCTGCAGATGCTCCAGGCTGGACTGTACAAAGAAATACAGAGGCTGTTTTCCGAAAAAGGATGCCTTGTATTCTCTAATAGGTTTGATGAATTCTTTGCTGTCACAAACGGCCTTTCCCTTTCAGACCACATTGAAATTCAAAAAAAACTGCAGCAAATCTCGGATCTAAGGCTTGCAATGTCGATAGGATATGGTAATACACCATTTGATGCAAACTTGAAGGCATACGAGGGAAAAAAAACTCCAGTAATACTTGATAGGGATCTTACAATTTACGGCTTTATCAACGGCCAGTCGGACCAACTCGTAACGATAATGCATCTTGATGTTGAGGATCTGACATCGCGCCGCAAGATAGAGTCGCCATACGAGATCTCATCAATAGTATTCCAACTGTACGCCAAGATGTCAGAGTTTTTCTTGCGGAAAAAATCATTAACATTCTTCATGGGTGGTGACAACTTTATGGTAGTCTCAGCTGGAAACCACA
The DNA here is from genome assembly GCA_038869175.1 of Candidatus Nitrosotenuis sp. Classification (GTDB taxonomy): domain Archaea; phylum Thermoproteota; class Nitrososphaeria; order Nitrososphaerales; family Nitrosopumilaceae; genus Nitrosotenuis. The sequence goes on from JAWCRP010000045.1 coordinate 6,848, forward strand.
AGGAAAATGCAAGAGAGTTTCTTGATATGGCAAAAAAGGATCTTGGAGTCACTTTGAACTGTGGCATTGGAACAGGGAAAAACGCAAGGGAGGCTACCAAGCTTGCGACAAGCTCGCTTGATACGATACGCAAAATCAGAGACTCTAACGGAACAAAGCCGGAAATATACGAAATGTCATGCTTTTAAAAAACATAGACATCCTATACGGAAAGGATTTGCAATATGTAAAATCTGCCAGCATCCAGGCAGAGAGGGGAGTATTCAGGACGCCAAAGTTATCATCTGGTGCAATTGACTGCGAAGGATTGCTTCTTGTACCTGGCTTTGTAAACATGCATACTCACATAGGTGATTCTATTGCTAAGGATGCCGTACTTTCCGGCAGCGTAGACAACAAGATACATCCTGTGGTTGGGGCAAAGCAGAGAATACTCAAAAACTCAAGGCCAGAACATCTGGCAAGCTTTATGAAGGCATCATGCCTTTCCATGCTGAAAAAAGGAATCACGACATTTGTAGACTTTCGCGAAGGTGGACTTGATGGCGTGTTGCTTTTGAAAAGGGCCCTCTCAAAAGTACCAATAAGGGCAGTCATTCTTGGTCGTCTTGAATACTATCAGGACAAAAAACAGATCAAATGCAACACTCCGCTTGGAATTGAGCAGAAAAATCTTTTGCGCAAGATTCTCAAAAACTGCGACGGCATAGGTGTGAGCGGGGCAAACGAAAACGGTGACAGTGTTCTGCGTTATTATTCCACCACAAACAAGATTCGCGCAATCCACAGCTCAGAAACTAGGCAAAGCACAAAAAAATCACTACAGACGACAAAAAAGACGGAGACG
>JAWCRP010000046.1:0-7477 GCA_038869175.1 Candidatus Nitrosotenuis sp.
AGCCAATGCCCAACTGGGGCCCAGATCTTAGCACAATTGACTTTCAAAATATCTATTACTATGCAAAGGCATCGGAAAAAACCGAGAAGAGCTGGGATGACGTTCCAGCCGACGTAAAAAAGACGTTTGACAAGCTCGGCATTCCAGAGGCGGAAAAAAAATTCCTTGCCGGAGTTGGTGCCCAGTACGAGTCTGAGGTAGTATACCACAATCTACGAGAGGATCTGGCAAAACAAGGCGTCATATTTCTTGACACTGATACTGCACTCAAAGAGCATCCTGAGATATTCAAAAAATACTTTGGTAAGATAATTCCTCCAGAAGATAACAAATTTGCCGCACTCAACAGCGCTGTGTGGAGTGGAGGATCATTCATCTACATCCCGCCTGGGGTAAAAGTCGACATGCCACTTCAGGCATACTTTAGAATTAACGCTGAGAATATCGGGCAGTTCGAGAGGACATTGATAATTGCTGATGAAGGCTCAGAGATTCACTATATTGAAGGATGCACAGCTCCTGTCTACTCGTCAGAATCATTACACTCTGCTGTCGTAGAGCTGGTGGCACACAAGAATGCAAAACTTCGATATACGACAATTCAAAACTGGAGCAGTGATGTGTACAACCTTGTAACAAAGAGGGCGTATGCATACGAAGGAGCAAAGGTTGAGTGGATCGACGGTAACATTGGAAGCAAAATCACAATGAAGTATCCTGGAATCTATCTTTTGGAGCCGAGATCTCATGGAGAAACTCTTTCAATTGCGTTTGCAGGAAAGAATCAGCATCAGGATACAGGTGCAAAGATGGTACATCTGGCGCCAAACACTACATCACGAATTACATCAAAGTCAGTTAGCAGATTGAATGGTAGAACGACATACCGGGGACTACTACATGTTGCAAAAGGCGCATCCGATGTAAAAGCATCAGTACGATGCGACGCATTGTTACTTGATGATACCTCAAAAACCGATACATACCCATACATGGAGATTAACCAAGAAGACGCAACTGTAACACACGAGGCAACCGTAGGCAAGATTGGAGATGAGCAGATATTCTATCTGATGAGCCGAGGGTTTTCAGAAGAGGAGGCCCTAACACTAATTGTCAACGGATTCATGGAACCCTTCACAAAAGAACTTCCAATGGAATATGCCGTGGAACTAAACCGTCTCATAAAGCTTGAAATGGACGACTCTGTAGGGTAGCCAAAACAACACCAACTAAAATGCACCCTCTAGTACTATCCACAATAAATCCGGCCAATGTAGAAGAGCTCTCTACATCGAAAAACGAGCCGGACTGGCTAAAACAGTTCCGCAAACAATCCTTTGCGATTTATCAGGAACTTCCTGCAGAGGTATCCCCACTATACAACAAGTATACAGATGCCAAGAGGATGGACCCATCACAAATATCGATACCGTCCTCATCTGCAATCTCGGTGTTCGATGCACTCAAACCGCGCCTTGAGGAGCTTAAAAATGAAACACACATAGTACAGATAGGCTCTGGAATCTACAACATCAACATTCCAGATGAACTAAAATCAAAAGGTCTTGTAATATCGTCAATTTATGATGCGATCAACACTGACGGCGAGCTAGTAAAGAAAATTCTAGAGTCAAGTGATCCAAAAGAAGACAAATACACGGCGCTAAATCACTCTACATTCAATTCCGGACTGTTCATAAAAATACCAAAAGATATGGTGCTTCAAAAGCCGATACACATAGTATCGTCAATTGCACCGGATGGAACATCTACAATATCTCGTAACATCGTCGTCGCTGGACAGAGCAGTAAGGCGGATATAGTGCAAGAACTCTATTCGCCAAAGGGAACAAGGCAGCAAGGATACTTTGAGTTACTCACTGTCGATGCGTACCCAAACAGCCGCCTTAACATAACTACGTTTGAGGCCTTGGAACAAAATGCAGTGAACTTTTCGACACGATACTGCAACATACAACAGGATGCACAGGTAAACTGGTATCTTGGTCTGTACGGCGCTCTGCTTTCGCGATATAGGACCAACTACTACCTTAACGGTACTGGAGCGTCTGCAGAAGATGCAGAGATTGTATTTGGCAATAACGAGCAGTCATTTGATCTGGCAGCCAATCTCATACACCAAAAGCCATCCACGGAGGGAAAGGTAGTGCAGAGGGCAGTACTACAGAACAAATCACGCTCACTTTTTAAGGGAATGATAAGAATTCTTGAGGATGCATCACAATCAAAATCATTCCTTTCTGGACGTTCAATACTTCTTGACAAGGATGCAAAATCAGACGCAATTCCGGGCCTTGAGATCTTTACAAATGATGTAAAGGCCACACATTCTGCGTCGGTTGCACAGGTAGATGAAGAGCAGATATTCTATCTTGGGTGTAGATGCCTTAACCGCCAGGAGGCTCAGCGAATCATAGTTGAGGGCTTTTTGGAGCCAATGTCACGCACTCTTTCGTATCAGACAAGAGCTTGGATTGCATACCTGATTGAATCCAAATGGAGTGGACGAGATTTAATACTCAAATCGGATGAAAATCTGCGTGCTATAGTTGAAGTGGAAGAGGTACGATACAAGGAAGCAGACCAGCTTGAAACCCACTACAAATACAGGTGAGACCTTGAGTCGGTGGGTAAAGGCTTGCAACTTCAATCAGGTTGGTACCAATGAAATGTTTAGTTTTGACTTTGAGCAAAAAAAGATTCTCATAACAAATCTGAATGGGAAGCTATATGCCACAGACAGAATCTGTACACATGCAGAAGCAGATCTATCTACAGGATTTCTTACTGATGAGGGAGTCCGATGCCCGTTACATCTTTCTGTTTTTAATCTGGAGAATGGACAGCCGCAAAATCCTCCAGCAGAGCTTCCATTAAAAACGTACAATATTAAAATAGAGCAAAACGAGATTTACGTGGAGGTTTGAATATTGCAGACATCTGTATCGCTTGAGCATGTTAAAAATGATTTTCCAATTCTAAAGAGACTTGTACGCGACAACAAGCCACTTGTCTATCTTGACAACGCATCAACGACGCAAAAGCCAAACCAAGTAATCGATGCAATTAATGATTATTATAGAAATCATAACGCCAACATACATCGGGCCGTGTATGCTCTTGCGGAAGAGGCAACGGAGGCATACGAGAGCACGCGTGATAAGGTTGCCAAGTTTCTCAACATAAAGAATCGTGAGGAGATTGTGTTTGTGAGGGGAACCACAGAGGCAATTAACCTTGTAGCCTATTCTTGGGGCAGATCCAATGTGAATGAAGGAGACATCATAGTTACGACCGAATACGAGCACCACAGCAACATCGTCCCATGGCAGCTTTTAACACAAGAAAAAAAAGCAAAGCTGGAATATATCGGTGTTAATGATGATGGCGAACTCATAATAGAGCAGCTTGACAACTATCTTGCAACCGGCAAGGTCAAACTGGTGACATTTAGCTTGATGTCAAACGTCCTTGGAACCATCACCGACGCAGAAAAGCTGGTGTCAAAATGCAGAAAAGCAGGAGTTCCAATCTTAATTGATGGGGCACAGGCAGTGCCTCACATGAAGGTGGACATACAAAGTCTCGATTGTGACTTTTTTGCCTTTTCGGCACACAAGATGCTTGGGCCGACAGGAATTGGAGTCTTGTGGGTGAGAAAGTCAATACTAGAGTCAATGCCTCCATTTCATGGCGGTGGCGATATGATACGTGAGGTACACAAGTATGAGACTACGTGGAATGACCTGCCATACAAGTTTGAAGCAGGCACTCCTAACATCGCAGATGTTGTGGCCTTTGGTGTTGCAATAGACTATCTTGAAAAAATAGGAATGCAGGCAATAAGGGAGCACGAAATAGATTTGACAAAATATGCGCTTGAAAAGATGTCAAAAGTAAAAGGAATAACAATCTACGGCACAAAAGACATTACACGACGGGGTGGCGTAATATCGTTCAACTTTCACGACGTTCACCCGCATGATGTAGCACACATAGTTGACAGGGAGGGAATAGCAATAAGGTCTGGTCATCACTGCGCACAAGTGTTGATGGAGCGACTCAACGTTGCAGCAACAAACCGCGCAAGCTTTTACATTTACAACACAAAGGCAGATGTCGACAGCCTTGTAAGATCGCTTGAAAAAGTAGCAGAGTTGTTCAAACTATGAGCGATCCCCTGTATACTGAAATAATAATCGATGAGGCAAGACATCCACACAACGAAGGAAAGCTTGAAAATCCAGACATTTCACAACATGATGCCAATCCAATGTGTGGTGATAGCATCACTTTGCAGATGAATGTAAAGGACAATTCAATTAGCGACATAAAGTGGAGCGGCAAGGGGTGTACAATTTGCACCGCATGCACGTCGGTTCTGACCCAGCTGATAAAGGGCAAGGATATTGACTATGCAAAAAACATATCAAAGGAAACCATCCTTTCCGAGCTTGGCCTTGAACACCTGATCCAGCAGAGCCCAATTAGGATCAAGTGCGCTCTTTTGTCATTAAAGGTGTTAAAGCTTGGTCTTTACTCTTACCTTGCAACAAAACTTGAAAACACAAACGTCGATAACTTAAAAGAAGAGGCATCTAGCCTCTACTAATCATGGCAGAACAGGCATCAATTCCGATGCAGATAAGAAAAGTGATCTTTGAACAGTACAACGATCCTGACAAGCGATTTACAAACGATGAGATCTTTGCAGTATTGCAAAAAAATGGTATCATAGAAAAATCGCTTACAATCGACGACCTTGAGCAACATTTTTCGACACTTTGTGATGCGGGGCTGATGCGAAACATAGCACAAAATTTTACAACGCAGTGGTTCAAACTATTCGAACCTATCGAGGATGTGAGGTGCACTATGTGCGGCAAGCAAAACCTATTGGCAAAGTCAGAAGAGCGAACATGCCTGTATTGCAAAGGCACTATTTAGATCTGTATCTTTCAGCGGCAGTCTCTAAAGACTGTATCATTGGGAGCTTTTCTCCTGTCAAATATAAGACAAGAGCTCCTCCTGCCGTGCTAATGTGAGTTATCTTGTCGGTAAGGCCGTATTTTTTGAGTGCCGAAGTTAGATGTCCACCGCTGACTATTGTCGTTGCCATCGAATTGGCAACTGCCTCAAGCAGGCTTTTTGTTCCGATGCTAAAGTTTTCAAGCTCAAAAAAGCCGGGAGGTCCACTGATAAAGACAGTTCCCGCACTAGATATTATCTTAGAGTAATACTCGATCGTCTTTTGCCCGATATCGTATATCTGGTCTCCTTTGTTTAGCAGCCTCACGTCAAGCTCTGTTCTCTGACCGTCTTTGTTTATGGCAACATCTACCGGTGTGTTGAATACGTCCGGGTATTCGCCAAGCAACGCGTGGGCCTTTGATACTGCATCTTCCTCACCCTTTATGTCAAGCGCGTACTTGATTCTGGCCTGCGCTCTCATGAATACATTGCCAATCAATCCGGTGAGAAGTATCTGGTCTGCCTGGCCTCTTTTTATCAGCATCTTTATGGCCTCAAGTCTGTCCGTTACCTTTGAGCCGCCAAGCACTACGACACGCGGAGCCTTTGCAACTTTCATTATCTCCTCAAGCTTGCGCAGCTCCCGTTCCACTACCTTGCCGGCACAAGCAGGAATCACATTGGAAAATCCAATCAAGGACGGATGTGCCCTATGAGCGCTTGGAAAACAGTCCAATACGCATAGGTCAAACAGATTGCCAAGACGTTTTATCATGACTGTGTTTGATGCGTCGTTTGGCGAGAATTCATAGTTCTCCTCTGCACAGAATCGCAGATTGTCAAGCAGTATGATGTCGCCATTTTTCATCTTTTTAATCTCCGACTGTGCAAGTGCACCCATGACATCTTGTACATAGTTTATCTTCTTGCCAAGCAGCTTGCCCAAGATCTCAGCATGCTGTTCCATTCCTATGTAGTCCTTATTTCCGACTCTGCCTTGATGCGAAACTATTACCACCTTAGAGTCCTTTAGGGCGTTGATAGTCTCGATGACCTCTTCGATTCTCTTTGCTCCAGATATCATGCCGGTTTCTGGGTCTATGGGACAATTCATGTCGACTCGAAGCAGCACTGTCTTTCCTTTCAAATCAAAGTCAGCCAGTGTGAGAATCTTCACGATCTGGGTCTTTCTTTGCCATCTTAAAATCTTTGAGTCGATCAGTTTTGGTCAAATCAGCAGGACTACAAACATACTATTGCGTTCAAGCATGCGGGAAAAATTAAAAATGACTACTATGGGTTGTGAGTGATTGCAAAATTGGTTGTTTGGCATCCGATCTAGGCCGTTTTTCATACTGATTGCGGCATTCCTTGTGATGTCTATTCTAGTAAATCAAAAGGTGACATCTGAATTTGACAAGAGTGCGCTTTTGTACTTTCAGGCGGCAGCAGGGCAGCCGGCACTAGATGTATTCATGTGGACGATAACCGAGATAGGTGATGTAATTTGGTTGGTCTTGTTTAGCATCATAATTTTCATAATACGAAGGACTAGGCGCACGGGACTTGTCCTCCTCTTGGCACTTGTGGCAGGAACTATCGGGGCCGGTTACATAAAGGGCTATCTTGTGGACAGTCCGCGGCCGCAGCTAGAGTTTCTTGGCTCAACACTTCCAGGCGAGGTGGGTAGAGATACATTCGTGCTTGGTACTGCTGGCTCCTTTCCATCAGGACACGCTGCAAGGGCCTCAATACTGGCACTTGTTGTAGGATTTGCCCTCTCCAGAAAGTTTCCTCGAGGATGCTATCTTTTGTGGATATTTCCTGTAATAGAATCGCTAAGTCGCGTATACGTGTTGCAGCACTATCCAATGGATGTGATTGGGGGGTCTGTCTTTGGAATTCTTATTGCCGGAGTTATTGGCAATAAGCTAAAACTGCAAGAGATGTTTGGCAAATCAGAATCCAAGCTCTGAAAGAACGTTGGCACTAATCAACACTATGGCATAATTTTCCTTGTCGTGGTGATACGTCCAGTATTTGAGATTGCGTTCCTGCTTTAGCTTTCTTAGTCTAAAATTGATCTCCGATACGACTGTAAACCCAATCCTTTTTGCAATCTTTTCCTGTTGCTTTGGCATTATGACTTTAAATCCGCCGCGCTGGTTCTCAAATCCGATCTTTGTCATTTCGTCGGCTGCCTCGATTGCGTCTTTCTCATCCTTAAGTGAGAACGTCTTTATGATTGGAATCTGTGAGGGATGGAAATCCACATCCGTCTTGGAACAATGTTCAATTTAATTAATTCATAGATCGGCTTTTTTACGATCAGTTATCAGGTTAAATTTCTTAACTCACAAGTCAAATACTGGTTATAGTTAACACTTATCGATAATCAAATGCGCATTTAGTCGTGGCATCACTAGCTAAATTAGCTGAGAAGCTAAAACAAGAAAAACAAAAGACATCAAAGCTTAGGCGA
>JAWCRP010000047.1:0-7357 GCA_038869175.1 Candidatus Nitrosotenuis sp.
ACCTGTATCTGCCTTTAGTATGGTTATCTTGATGTCATCGTCCACCTGCTCAAGATCCACCTTCTGATCCCTTGCCAAAAACAGAATTGCAAAGAAACACCTGATGGAATCCGTTACGTCAAGCTCAGCTATAATGTTGTGCAGAAAGCCAAATCCGTCAGATGATATCTTGCGCAGTATAAGGTCTTCATATTTGCCGATTATGTTCTCAAGCGATACAAAATAATCCTTAAAGTCAGGAACCTCTACGGGCTCAAATCTGAGCTGGCTGCCTCTTCTGGACCTTGGATTTGCTATCGTTCCAATAAGATTTTCCAAAAGGCTCAGCAGCTCATCAAGTGTCACAGGATATGTCGCCTCGTGTCTGTATGGTATGTTCAGCATCTGAATGTCGATATCCTGTCTTTGACGCAGCGGCTTTTTCTCCATTGCAGCCTTTTGTAACGCAAAGATTCTCTCAACCTTCATTCTGTGAATGAGCGATGAGGAAAGTGCAGCCATTCCTGCAACGCGGAGATCCTTTTTTTCGGTCTTTTTTAGAATTGCAATTAAAAGATCAAGTATCCTTACGATGTCTATTTCCCATACGTCCTTTTTGGCGATGGTGTTTGGATTAAATAGAATACTGACAGGCGCCTGGGCTATGTTTTCAATGTTCTCTGAGCTCACACATCAAGTTTCATGCGCGCCCAATAATACTGTGGGGCTCTACTTTTTTGTCCTCACCAGTCAACTCTTATATTGTAATTATCTGGTTTAACCTTATGAAGGCCGCACGCATAATTGAGCCGAAAAAACCACTTGAAATCTCCGAAGTTCAAACACCAAAACCAAAGGATGCAGAGGTACTAGTTAAGGTCAAAGCAGTAGGCGTCTGCCATAGCGACCTTCACTTATGGGAAGGCGGATACGATACGGGAGACGGTTTTATGAAGGTGACCGACAGGGGAGTAAAGTTCCCAGTAATACCTGGACACGAGATAGTTGGAACTGTTACCGAGATGGGAAGCGCAGTACAAGGGTTTTCTGTAGGGGACAACGTGCTGGTATATCCGTGGATCGGATGCGGAAATTGCCCGGCATGCAGAGTTGGAAACGACAATCTATGTGATGCGCCGCGCTCCCTTGGGGTGTTTCAGAACGGCGGATATGCAGAATATGTTGTAATTCCACATTTCAAATTTTTAGCCAAAGTAAGTGGAATTGACCTTGATGCGGCAGCCTCACTTGCATGCTCCGGTCTTACTGCATACTCGGCAATCAAAAAGGCAAATGCAAACTCGCAGCACAATATTGTAATTCTTGGTGCAGGCGGCCTTGGGCTAATGGGTGTGCAGATAGCAAGAGCCATCACAAGGGCAAACATAATCTGTGTTGATATTGATGATTCTAAACTACAAACTGCAAAGGAGCTTGGGGCAGACCACGTAGTAAATTCCAAGGATCCGGAGGCTGTGCAAAAAATAATGTCGCTATGTGGTGGCAAGGGCGCAGACAGCGTAATTGACTTTGTCAACGCTCCACCTACAGTAAAGATGGGACTTGCAGTGCTCAGAAAGCGCGGTAACCTGATTCTTGTGGGGCTTTTTGGTGGTGCAATAGAGTTATCTCTTGTAACGGTTCCACTCAAAGCCATAACCATTCAAGGCGCATACACTGGAAGCTACAACGACATGCTTGAGCTTTTGGGATTGGCGCAAAGAGGAGTGATAAACCCGATAATTTCAAAAAAGTATGGATTAGCAGACGCAAATGTGGCACTTGAGGACCTAAAGGAACGCAGGATTCTTGGCCGAGCAGTCATCAACCCGTAAGTGCCGCATATTACGCAAATGAAAAAGATAGAGGCAATCGTGCGGGAGCAAAGTTTTGCCGATTTGAAGGCAAAACTGTCCAAGGCAGGATCTTACATTGTTGCAAAACAGGCAGTATCTGATAATGACATCTATGAAAGACAGGCGGGGCCAAGTCTTGGAGGAACTGGGATTAAGAGCATTCCTCTTGTGAAGCTAGAGTTGGTAGTGCCTGACGTTGATGCAAAAAAGGTAATTCAGATAATCTCGGCCTCATCTGGGATAAAATTACCTGGTGGCAAAATATTCGTCTCTGAGATGATGGAGGTTGTTGACATGATCACACTTGAAGGAGAAAAGGAAACTGATGCAGAGCCATCAAGGAGGAGCAGACTGGTGCCGCTACAAAAGTACACGCTTGCCAAGGTGGAGTGGTTTTACGAGCAGAACAAGACATCACTGCAAAACGACTACAAAATAAAGTCATTTAGTGATTTTGTTAATTATTGCGTTCTACAGCAAATGGATGTGCTCGAAGAAAGATTAAACAGGCATAGCTCAGTGTATGATCTGCGTTCTTTTTGAATCTAGGGTGCGCCGCCTCTAAGCTTGGTCTGGATGTCTATTGTTTCCTCAACCGATGAGACAAAGATCTTGCCGTCTCCATTGGAGCCGGTGCTTGCTGCGGCAAGTATGGCATCAATCAGGTGGTTTACTTTGGAGTCATTTACTACGGTAATGATTGTGGATATGTTGTTGTATTCTGCCTTTTTCTTTTGAGTTCCTCGCATGCTTCGAAGTGTCGGCCTTTGTCCCTTGCCGCGCCCCTTGGAGTCAATAATGGTGACCCCACCAACTCCGATATCTTCTATTGCGGCAACCACAAGATTCAGCTTACTGCTTGGTACTATTACCTCAAGTCGTTTCATACTAGTGCTCATTTTGCATGCTAAAAAATCATTTTGGTTTTTTCCAAACCGGAATTCTTACTATATAGTCGTATATAGTGTATGTAGAACATGCTTTAATTACATTGGTTTTGAGCATGCGTATATGGGACAGTGGTTGTCTTGGGTAAAGTCAAACGACAAGGAAATACTCACCATTCTTGATAATCTTGCATTAAAGGCAAAGGAGACGGCAGGGCAGCTGGTTGGCCTGTTTTCTAATATAGAAGAGGCAGCACAGTATCAGACAAAGATAAGGGCGCTTGAGCGAGAGGCAGATGAGCTTACAAGGTCGATATTTGCCGAGCTCAACAAGACGTTCATCACGCCACTTGACAGAGAGGACATACAGAGAATAGCGGCAAAAACAGATGATGTTATCGACTACATGGAGGGAATAGCTGGACGAATAACAAGCTACAAAATAACTTCGGCGCCCCCGTACATGCTGCAGATAACAAAGGAACTTGAGATTGCAATCGGTGAGGTACACATATTGCTGTCGCGCCTCAAGGATGTTAAGGCTGACAAATCACTAATTGATCACTGCCGAAAAATAAGCGACATCGAGCACAACATTGATGACTTGTACAGGGTGGCGGTGGGTAAACTGTTTGAGACTAATGATGCAGTTAATATCATAAAATTAAAAGACATCTATGAGGCAATAGAGACGGCCTCAGATAGATGTCTTGATGTTGCCGACGTAATAGAAGACATCGTCCTAAAATACACCTAAAGACATGTACGAGCTTGCAATAGGGGCAATAGTGGCAGCGCTAGTGTTTGATTTTGTCAATGGCTGGAACGATGCCGCAAACTCTGTTGCAACCGTAATAGGAACCCGCGTTCTAAAGCCGATACATGCTGTGCTTCTTTCTGCTGCGGCAAACTTTGTTGGTCCGTTTGTATTTGGCGTTGCGGTTGCAACCACGATAGCAAAGGGAATTCTAAATCCTGAGGACGTTACCACCTACATGATAATTGGTGCGTTAATAGGTGCAATATCGTGGACATCGATTTGCACTTATTTTGGAATTCCAATCTCGGTAAGCCACTCACTCATAGGCGGACTAATTGGAACCGGTCTTGCTGTTGTTGGGTTTGAGCGATTGCTGTTTGACGGACTGTTCAAGGTGCTAGTAGGTATAGTAACATCACCACTTGGGGGAATGGCACTTGGAATAATATTGACTACGATAATAATTACAATCTTTGCAAGGCGGAGGCCGGGGCCGGTCAACAGGACGTTTGGCAAGCTGCAACTTGTGTCGTCTGCTTGGTTTGCGCTAACACATGGGGCAAACGATGGCCAAAAGACCATGGGGATAATAGTGTTGGTGCTAATGTCTGAAGGACTTCTCTCGTCATTTGAAGTTCCAATCTGGGTTATTTTTATTGCCGCATCTGCAATTGCACTTGGAACATTTATTGGCGGATTTAAGGTCATAAAGACACTGGGATTAAAGATTGCAAGACTCCGTCCATATCAGGGATTTGCAGCAGAGACGGGAGGCGGTGTGGTACTTGCAATATTTGCAACGCTTGGAATTCCTGCCAGCACAACTCATGCAATAACTGGCTCAATCATGGGCTCGGGGGCAACGCGAAGAAAGCATGCTGTTAGGTGGAAGGTGGGGCGTCAGATCGTGGCAGCCTGGCTTATTACAATACCTGGCAGTGCCGCAATCGCATACGTTGCAACGCTGGCAGTCAATTTTCTGGCGAGCCTCTGATTCCAAGGACTAGATTTTTTGATCAATGCGTTCTTCCAACTAAAGCAACTACTATAAAATAAAACTCAATTTAACGTCATTTATGGTGACAAAAAAGCACGACTTTGATCTTGCATTGATGCACCTGCGAAATAACCAAGTGCTTACAGCATACAATATGTTTTCCACAATGGCTGAAGCAATAAAAAAAGAGGATCCTATCAAGGCAGCGCTCTCATATGTGCTGGCATCAGAATGCAAGGATAGGCAAAACAAGGACAGCTCGCCAGAATATGCCAATGCAGCAAAAATGTTCTTCGAGTATGCAAAAAAGAAGAAAGACTATCTTGCCAGGTCTGCTTATTTGTGTGCAGCAAAATGCTACCTAAAGGCATCGATGTATGCTGAGGCAAAAGAATCATTTGAGAACTCGAAAAAATTCGTAATTGCCGAATCTTTACTTGAGCAGAGGCCTATCCTAGTAGTAGATGATAGTAAGGCAATAGTGATGAAGATTGAAAGTCATCTTGGCGCGCTTGGATACAAAAACATTCACACTGCATTCACAGGCAATGGTGCATTAAAGTTAACAAAGAATCTACTTGATCAAAGACCGATAGTTCTTCTGGATATGGGACTTCCAGACATAACGGGAAACGTTGTGGCAAACCGTATCTTGGAGAAAAGACCTGACACCCAGATAATTCTGATTACTGCTGATGAAAAGAGCACAAAGCGAGTCAAGGATACGATAAGCTCGGGTGCGATTGCATTTATTCAAAAGCCGTTTACGCTCAATGATCTAAAAAAGGCACTTGAAACTGCGGAATCAGAGTACTCATTACTAGAGAAGTAATAGAGACATGTTGACGATATTTACATTCTTAAAGTCAAGCTTGGTAATTCTATAGTCTATTACATCGTCGGAAAACTTTTCCACTATCTTGGAGCTTGGATTCTTTATTCCAGGTTCTGCTCTTAATATAACGAGCATGTTCCATTCCCCCTCGGTGTCTGCAATCAAAAGATAGTATGGAAGTGCCTTGATGTGATCTCGAATCGTCTCTTTGAGGGAGTCAAGTGACTTTGTGACTTTGAACTTGAGGAAGAGTGCCTGATACTCGCTTACCTCACCGACATCTGTAAGAACTGCCTTGTAGCCTTTAATGATCCCGCTTTTTTCCAGTCTTTCAATTCTCTTTCTGATTGTTCTATCTGAGACATCGTGGCCTGCCTTTCGTAACTCTGATGCTATCTCTTTTGATGGCGTACGGGCGTTTGTGTTTAGGATCTCAATTATTTTTTGATCGACTTTGTCAAGGTTGGACCACTCGCCACTCATCATAATGTGAAAAAATCCGTGACTTTTGAATATTTTGCAACAAAATGGCCTTGGTTTTGTAAGGGATGTTTGTCGTATGAAGTGGATTTTAGCGCTTTATGATAAATTACCAAGTTTGGTATTTTGGCATGATCTCAAATTTGGTTTTAGTGCTAACACCTTAAAAGATTCAATATGGAGTAGATGATATGATACGGGTCTCGTGCAAGTGTGGTGTTTGTAGTAATTGCAAGTTTACCGCAGAAAAAGGTAGCAGTTTTTGCCTTGCTTGCAGGCTGCGCCTGTGCAACACTACCAAAATGAGTTATTGCAGTGTGTAATGCCACACCGTCTTGTGTAGCCATCTAGTTAATCAAAAAAGACACATTCCATCATGCACACATCAACGTAATGAAAGATGCAAAATAGAGTAATACTTGAGGTAATCTCTGATAGATGCTCTAGAATAATCTTTGAAATATCTCGAACAAGCCAAAGACGACACTTGAAATCAGTGTTGAGTATAGGGCTTCAATCTAGACGTAATCTGACGGTTCCCAAGTGGAAGTCTTGGTAGTTCCAACGTATTAGGATGATTTTTTAATTATTTTCAGTCCCGTCTTCACTATTTTTTATCTCTTTTTTGGCAAGATAGTCTGCAAACTTCCAGCCGTATTTTATGATGTATGGTGAGATGAATGTAGTTATGATGGTCATGGCACCTACCATGGGTAGAACAAATGAGCTTGTTGCACCTACATCGGAGCCTCCTTTTGCTGCAACAAGTGCTATCTCGCCACCGGACGATGATAGTCCTACTCCGGTCTTGATGGATGTCGTCTTGTCGAATTTTTGCGCTCTTGTAGATGCCCAGACTGTGACAAACTTGGCACTAATTGAGACTCCAACTAGGATTAGGGCTGGGATGATGAATATTGGTAATAATGTAATATCCATTAGTGCACCAACTGAGATGAAAAACAATGCTGCAAACATGTCTCTTATGGGCGTTGCAATTATCTTTGTGGCAATTCTCATTTTCGAGCCGGCAACAAGAACACCTGCAAAGAATGCGCCGGTTGCAACAGAGATATCTAGCTTGAGCGCAATAAACGCAAGTCCAAAGGCCACACCAAGCACCGTTATTATGAGGAGCTCATCATGTCGTGTCCTTCCTACTAAATCAACACATCTTGGAATTACCTTTGTCCCAACTACGATGGCGCCTACGATAAACGCCATGACAAGTATTATTGACACACTGACCTCTGTGATTGACAGGTTTCCAGTAGCTGCTACTGACTGCAGCACTGCCAGCATTGATATTATTATGATGTCCTCAATTACTGCGATCCCTATTACAAGATAGGTGGCTTCGTCTTTTAGCATTCCAAGCTCCTCCAATACTCTCATGATTATGACGGTGCTTGTCACAGATATTGCAAGCGCAAGGAAAAGGCTGTCAAAGAACGAAAATCCAAGTGCCTGTGTTACCACATATCCAGCAAGAAATGTCCCTGATGCCTCTACAATGGCGATGAATGTGGCCTTTTTTCCAATGTTTCTGAGCTTTTCAATTGG
>JAWCRP010000048.1:0-7259 GCA_038869175.1 Candidatus Nitrosotenuis sp.
AGTATGAACGGAGCTGAAAGCAACAACGACTGGATTAGTGCACCTGCAATTGAGGGGCTTACGGCCTGCGTGATATTTCTTGATGTGTTTGTGATTCCAGCTGCGGCGATTCGCTCGTTTTCCTTTACCACGGATGCAAGGTATGATTGTCTTGTTGGAACGTCCATTTGTGAAAGGCCCATCCTTGCAAGATACAGCGCAAGTGCGATCTCAAATGTTGGCGCAAATGCAACTAGGAACATAAGTGCATTTGATGGAATGTGTGTGAACACCATCGTATTTATCAGTCCGATTTTGTCTGCCAGCCGCGTCGCCACCACATATGAGAATGCTGTCAGCACCCCTGCAGCGGAAAACACTATTGAGAGATCTGCAAGGGTGACATCAAATCTTGTAAAGAACCAGAACGCAACTATGCTTTGGAGCATAAATCCCCCAGCAAAAGAATCGAGCGAGAATAATCCGGAGAGTCGAAACACTATCTTCTTAGAGTCAGGTGATAGTGTCTCTTTTATTGGAACTGATTCGCCACGCTTTACTTCAATATCCTTTGAGAGAAAACAATAGATTACAGCAGTAGAAATTCCAGCAAGCATGTACATGACAAATAACACCCTAAATGACTCCATGGGCTCAGAGATTCCAGGCTGAAGTATTGATGGTAGTCCAGCAAGCAATGCACCACCTGACATTGACAGCGTACCTGTCATGTTGTAAAATCCAAATGCAGTGTTACGCTTTTTTATGTTCTTGATTGTCTTTGGGAGTATACCCTGCTCAAGTGACAAAAATGCGCTGGTTTCAGCCCCGGTGACATTTATCGTACCAATAAGGGCGGCAATTATCAGTGCAACATAGTTGTCGGTCGCAATGAAGATTGCACCTGAAACTGCCATCAGCGCAGCATAGATGAATAGAATATTTTTTCTTCCAATTCTGTCAGCATAAATACTTGCAAAAATAGTAAAAAGTATGCTGTTGACCAAGGTGACAGATATTATGACACCTATTAACAGGTCACCTAGTCCAAGTGACTTGAGATAGATTGCAAGTATTATGCTAAGGAAACCATATGAGAATGCCCTGATTATACGGGCATACAGCAACAGTCTACCGTCGGTGGTAATCCAGTCTAACAACACAGGGTGTTTAGTAGACTCACATTAGTATGTTAAAAAAATTAAGAGAGGGAGGCGCTGCCAAACAGTACAGAGAACTGCTTGCACCAGATCAAAACCGTGTCATATTTTGCAAGGTTCGTTCCCTGTGGTATGTCGTAGTTTTGATTTCCTGTGTTTGCCTTCAGTCTTCCCAAGCTGACAAAGTCGGTAGCGTCCTTGTCGGTTGCAAGATACACATAAAGATCAGGACCATTTGTAGAACGAAAGTCTTCAAGTCGCAGTATGCTGGCACCATTATCAAGTGGAAGTATTTTTGCCATGCCTTGGGCATCGTGTATTCCATCACCTACACCAACAAACATTCCAGATAATGCAAGCATTGGTTTTGGCATTATTTCGCCAGCCATCTTGTTGTCCATCATCTTGTTGTCCATCATCTTGTTGTCCATCATCTTGTTGTCCATCATCTTGTTGTCCATCATCTTGTTGTCCATCATCTTGTTGTCCATCATCTTGTTGTCCATCATCTTGTCGGACATTGTAGATTCTGGGATCTTTAGGTTTGCAGGCAATGGCTCATCTATCGTTGTATTGATAAACAAAGGCGATGCCGCATACACCGCCATAGGAATGGCCACTACCGCAATTATCACACCGATTATGATATTCCTGTTCATTGGTAGAATAATTCCTAGTTAGTTAAAAACAGTTTATCCAAATCTATTCCAAATTCATTACAAGTCGTAGGACTCAGATGTTAAGACACATCACGTATCAGTTCTCTAACTCCTCTTCATCGCCTGCTAATATTTTATCTTCAAATATATTAAATCAACCTCAGAACGCTTTAAAAAAACCAGACATAACAACTTACATGGAAAAATACGAAACATCCGAATTCATTAAAGAGAAGATACGCCTAATTCTTGACCATCAGGAACAGGAGCACTCGTGTGCTGCATGCCACATCATATTTTCACTCAAAGACAAGACAGGCAAGTCAGAACAGGATTGTGCAGACATGCTCAGCGAAATCCTCACCGATGACCCCAAGCTCAATCAAGAGTTCATCGAAATGGTAGAGCAAATACACATGAAGGAGCGGAATCTTGGATGCACATTTGTAATGCGTGAAAGAGAGTCAAAAGATGCCTATCTTGAAGCATATTTTGCCAATGTTATAGACGAACTTGCATCCGATCTTATCCAGCAACCACATAGAACGCTAATTCGAAAGATCTTGCTTGCGTATATCTCGCTATACATAGCTCAAACAATAGGTGTAGACTATCACGCCGCAACTGAAGAACTTTACTATCTTTTACGAAAAAATGAGAAGAAAAATCTACAGATTGATGAACTCATCTCAAAAATAGAAAGCAAGGTTGCAAAAGAGCATCCTTAGAATCCTAACTTGTCACGATTTGTAAAAACCAGAGATTGAAATAACAGAAGAATCAAGTTGAATAATGGTCAAGATAAAAAAATCAAATATCCACTCTAGCAAAATTAGAAAGATAAATCCCGATTGGTTCACGGGCAAGGTGCACATGATGGAGATCTCAAGTGCCATAGGCGCCAAGGGTCAGAACATATATCATGTAAACTTTGAAAATGGCTCAAGAACAAAAATTCATCTTCACGACGGAGACCAGATACTTGTTGCAACTAGCGGAAGAGGAAGTCTGGAAATATTCGCAAAAAAAAGCGGCAAAAAAGAACAGTTTCCAATCAAAAAAACTCAGAGCATAATCCTTACATCAGGCGACGTTGTGTTCATTCCAAGAAACACACTTCACACTCATGGCTCCATTGACAAAAAGAGACTCTTTGCTCACATTGCATTTAATATAATTGCCCCAAAAAAAAGAGAATACAAAACAACATGGTTTGAGTCAAACTTTAAGGATGTTGTAACCAACATTATCAAATAAGACAATCTACGACTTTAAGAATCGCGCATGAGCATAATACGCATCAAGCGTCTTGCTATAGATTATCACTATATTGTATTCCTCGGTGTTGACTGACGGTATTGCATAGTTCTGTGACCCCACAGTTGCCTTTAGACGGCCAAGATCAACTCCAGATGATGGCGAGCCATCCTTTGTCAGAAAGATCCTCTGATCAATCCCAGGTGTGACGTTAAAGTTTTCAAATCTCAGATAGCTACCACTTGGAGATTGAACAAGTATTGCAGTTCCGGCCGCATTGTATCCTTTTAGTGCAGTTATCTGCGAGAATTTGACAAGCTGCAAGTCAGAGCCTGCCTTCTGTTTGAGATCATCTAATGATTCTGACACAAAGCTTGGTCGTGTTTTTGCCTCCTCCATTAGCAATCGTACCGTCTCTGATGGCATCAATCCGACAAGACGCGCTCTTTCTGCCTCATCCATCGATACCAGTTTTTCAAATCCAAGACCTGGCTGAAAATCATTTAGCTGCACCGCAATCTTGTTCTGCTGCTCACTTGGAATGTATGATGCTGCCACCACGTAATATGTCCCAATAAGAAATGTTCCAATTATTACAAAAAGCGTGACTTGCCGCAGCATTTCACACACCCTGAAACAGTATCTGCCTCTTTGTTTCGTATCGAACTGCAATTGCAAAGAATGTTCCCATTATTGCCCCATATACCACATGCAGCTCTAGTGCACCAAGCATTAGAAAATTGACGTTGGATATCAGAAATATCGCTTCACTTGCAGCCACTGGGTTCTGCTGTATTTGTGGAATTATCACAAGAGTACTAATAGGTACAAAGAATGCAGAAAACACTACCACGCCTGTAACTATTCCTGCCACGGCACCTTTTTTGAATGACTGGATCTCAAGTTTTCTTCCAAGCCCAGAGCCAAGCCCAAATACGGTTCCTATGAGGGCAGCCACAAGCATGTGCGAGATCATGCCAAACAATGTAGCATCAGTTCCCAATAATCCCAATGGCAATCCCACCACCTTGTAAAACGCGCCTGGAACTGAACCAATACTAAGATCAATTACAAATATGCTGACAAAGATTGCAAATCCACCTACCAGTCCTGAAACGCACCCAATCTTTGCCCTCTTAACTAAAAAGAGAGTGGCACTCATGTGGATGGCCAGTTCTCACTCTCAAACTTTTTCCAGGATTCCTTTCTCTCCTTCTTTTCCTTTCCTTTCATACTATACTCCTCATGCAACATCATTGAACTGAATAGACCCATCACCACTCCATACAGTATATGGAGTACTAGCGCACCCCAAAGTATCTTCTCAGATGTCGCCATCATTATTGATGCAATCCTCATGTCTTCTTGCGTCACAGGAATTACACCTGTTGCCTGATCAGATATTGTTGGAAACATCAGCAATAGCGTAAGAGGCATGAAAAATATGGCATACACCTGAATGCCCGTGGTTGCACCTCCCACTATACCCTTTGGAACGCTAGTGATGTTCAATAATTTGTGTGCCATTGAAAACACACAAAAAATAGCACCCACCGCTGCTGCCGTTACCATGTGGGCAAAAAACCCAAACATGATGGCAAGCATTCCATCTAGTCCCACAACAAGCCCTACTGCCTTGTAGAACGAGCCAAACGGCACACCTAGCTCACTGTCTATCCAGAAAAACGAGCTGAAAAGCGCAAATCCACCTACTAACCCTGCGATACATCCGGTTTTTGCTTTGGAGTAGATTTCAGTACGCATCATGGGAATCACCGAAAGGACCAACGGTACTAATTATTGCGCTTTTCAACGGACTAGTTACACATCAAATGAATATAAGACATCATATCATTTTACTTAAAATTTGTTTAATACATCAAGAAATTTCTTAAGTATTTTTAATTAAAACGCTCACAATTATATCACAACAAACATGTGTAAAGAATACCAGGATAGTAAACAAGTAGTGCTTTGGAAACTAGTTCCATGCCCACCGACCATGTACGAGCGCATCGGCGTTGTCTTACTTGGTACTATCCCAACTGCCAGTTGCGTTCACAAATCAATAAAGATGATCACCTACAAACTGATCGTTTGTAGAATCTCAGTCTCAAAAACAAACATTTGTTCATGCATATTATTTTTGGAATTCCGCAAGTTTTTTCTGATATCTGCCATGCCATGGGACATCATCCAATCCAAAAAGCAGTCTGAGCTTTGATGCAGTCGCAACACCAAATCCCTCATAGTGGTTGTTTGCCAATATTGCCGCAAATGAGAGATTGTTCTCATGCACCATTACCTTTTTCTTCCATAATTTTAGATCATCAATTCTATCACGATGCACAAAACCAAACTTGCTCTCTGGAATAGACCTGTCTCCAATTATTCTCAGATAGACAAAATCGGATGTAATAGGCAATGTATTATCCACTCCAACAACATCATTCCACACAAGACAGATGTTTCTATCAGAAAGATATTTTATTGCATCATTAGAAAACCAGCTTTTGTGTCTCCCTTCAATCACGTATCTGACCAAATACGACCCAACAGTTTCCAGATGTGATCTTGCATCATAGAACGTAAGCGATGGCGGTAGTTGAACGACCGTGAACAGGTATTTTGATCTAAGCGGTTTTAATGCAGAAAGGAACCGCTCCATGTGAGATGTGATGTTTTGCAGTCTGTTTTGGTGCGTTATTACCTGCGGCAACTTTGCGGTAAACCGAAAATGAGGCGGTGTCTGTGCATCCCATTTTTTTGTAATAGACTCGTCCGGTATTTTGTAGAATGTCGAGTTTATCTCAGTTATATCAAAAACAGACGAGTAAAACCTCAAAAACTCTGATGGTTTTAGGTTTTTTGGGTAAAACTGCCCTGACCACCCATCATAACCCCAACCCGTACACCCTATGCTGACTTGCAATACGCATCATTTTCTTTTGAACAATCTGAACAGACCAAACCCTGATGACGAGCCCTCTTTTTTTGCCAGACCGTCAAGATACTCGTATGTTATTTGTTTGCCGCCGCCCACCATATTCGATGTCTTTAGTTCTCTTAGCTTAAAGAGTGCGCCACTTTCCAATCGCACTATTGCGTCATCAGATAACGCAAATCCAGAGCCCTCATCATGAAACTCAATGTATCCACCCTGCCGCAGATCTAACTCGCAGTTATAGTTTACAGTTGAACCAAAAATTGAGATGACCCGTGCTTTGATCTTGACGTTGTTTATCAGATTGTTTACAACCACGGTGTCGGCATCAAGCATTACTGTCTCCCTTGCATTTGATGCAACTATCTTTCCCCTTGGCGCCCTAAGCTCCGTAAAATGTTCCTTTGTCACATACAATCCGACACGCCCCTGCGGATCCTGTAGTAGTTGCTTTATTCCAGATAAATTCCCCACCAGTATGTCACCATTTTCAGCAATGATCTTTGCCCCATGCTCTATTGTGTAGTTGTTTTTTAGTGGATCAATTAATGCAAAGTTTCCGTTTGTTATTGTGATGACTGTTTTGACATCCTCGTTTTGCGCAAAGTACGGGTTTGTTATGCTTCCTGCCATCGTAACCGGCCCGTCATACGTAAAGTGGCCTGCCCAGAACTTGCCCTTTATGTGCAGCTCCCCAGTCTGCTTTATCTCAAATTCTGCCTCGCCAAGTTCTTTTGAGCCAAACAGTTTTGAGCCTGCCTGCTCTGAGCGATGCAAAAGTCCTGCCCACTCTTGTGCGATCTTCATCTCACGTGCAACATCGCCTGAGAGTACGGTGTTTCGTCTTCTCTTTTCATCCTCATCATCAGAATAGACCTTTGACTTTTTGAGTCGTTCAATGTCGGTATCAGGGTATATCTTGCCCTGCTTTAGGTCCTCGTACGCCTGGATTATCTTTTTTGTCTTTTCCTCATCGCCGCCTCTGTCTGAGTGGTGATCCAAGACAAGCTTTCTGAACGCGGCGCGGATCTCTTTGTCTGATGCGCCCATCTTTATGCCAAGAATATCGTAGTTGCTTTCCACCATGACCGCTCTTGTTTGTCAGCTCAGCTTATTTTGTTTTTTCAAGTTCTGCCCTTATGGAAAGAACGTACTTTGTGACTGCCTCGGTGAATGCCTCCACCTTCTCGTGTGGCACTGCCATTGAGCCTGCCCTAAGATCCAAATGACGCTTTATTCTGACGTATTTGTCAAGAGTAT
>JAWCRP010000049.1:0-7031 GCA_038869175.1 Candidatus Nitrosotenuis sp.
GTCTTGTTCTCATTGTTTACGGTATGTGAATTGTGTTCATTTCTTTCTTCAACTCTTTTTCTTACTTGGTTTTCAAAGCATTTTTCATCAACGCATGTCGCTCTGGTATCTGGGTCGTAATGAATCTGGTCACCAACCTTCCATTCTTTTTTGCATTCTCTACATGCAGAATTTCTGTTGCTTGACATCCTCATAATTTAGCCTCCCCTCTTTTGGTCTCAGATGGATGTACAGAATTGACTGAGGCATTCTCTTCTCCAAAAGTACCCCGGATTCTTGCAGAAATCCATACGATTGGTATATTTTTACTAAATAATGTAGTCAATACCTACATAATAAGCCCTTTTCTTAATAAGGATATTTGTAAAATACACATTTTCCTTCGTAAAACCTAAGACTTATAATTATGTCCTACACTTTACTACATATTGGTTCAACCAAAAAGACATAATCTCACGGTAACTGCTGAGATCTATGATCGCCTTGCCAAGATCTACAAGAAAGAAAAAACAGACAAGAGTCTGACGCAGTGGATCAGCGAGAAATTACTAATGGTCTTAGAAAAGGACGAATTTTTGAAAAATTATGCGCCATTTCTTAGTAAGATTGCAGTCAATGAGAACAGCGTTATTTTAAGAGATGAAAAGCTGCAAAGGCTTGTAGAGATCATCTATCGTGACAACAAATTCTGGTGCGACGTAGATGAAGAAGAGTGCTGTGTTCATGTGCACTTTGCACTGGCACTTCCAGAATTAGCAGAATTAAAAAATAAATAAGATATAACATATTTGGAATAATCTTTTTTTATTATGCCCCACCAGTATAGCTAAATCATTCTATCCATTGACAGCAAAAATACCAACCCATCCCTTTTCCGCAAACTCTGTCTTGTGGGCATGGAAAAGATATTTGCCAGGATATGTATAGTTGAATTCCATTATCCCTCGCTCTGTTTGCGAGAGAGTAATCATATCTGTGTATGTTGATGGTATTCTGTACGTTCCTGTTGGGTAATAATCATATAGATTTCCATGAAGGTGGAAATTGTTTATTGGATCAAATTCCACCATGTTAACAACGTAGACTCGAATCAGCTCGTTTGCGTTTATTTGTATTGGATGGTGCTGATAATAAAACGGAATAGTGTTTGCAGCGTAAAAGTTGTTTTCAGTATCAAAGTCAGTATCAAAGCCGTTTAGTACCATGACCATCTCATCTGCCTTTGGTCTTGGTTCTTTTGGATCTACAATGTAAACTCCATAAAGGCCATGTGAGATGTGTTCCTCAAGTGGCATCACATGACAGTGGTATGGATGAACCCCCACAGGACCTGCAATGAACTCGTAGGTGAACTGCCCTCCTCCCGGTCCCACCGTTTCAAACACACCGTCCATATTTGCAGGATGTATTCCATGAAAGTGCATCGTATGTGATTTTGAACCGTTATTGATGAATTTGACACGCACGATATCGCCCTCCGTTGCCCTTATCGTGGGTCCTGGAACGGTTCCGTTGAATGTCCACACGTTATAAAAGACACCCGGCGATATCTCCATAATCTTGTCGTCTTCTGCTATTATCGTAAATTCTCTTACCGTGGTTCCATTTTCTAGCTTTGAGATGCGACCGTAGTTGAACTCACGTAGGTATTTGTCAGGATCAAATTCAACCGTTTGTGCAGAGTATATCGGGTCCAGTACCTCACCGTTGGTTTTTATGACTGCACCTGTATGTGAGATGAATGTTTTTTCTAGGCTTGCATCAGACGAATTTGGGTAAACAAAGTAGAGTGCGGCAAGAACCGTCGTGATCACTATACCAAGTATCATTTTTGGAACAGCACGCAATATGTCTGTCTTATCGTTCTCTGTTTATTTAAGAGTTAGCCTAGGCTAAATTTATTAGCTTTTGCTAACTTTGAAGAATTAACAATTTGTATTCATTTTCGATCTGAACTGAGCAGTTGCTTGCGTCGGCCTTAATGCAGTAATGCGAACCTTCTGACAAGTAAGGAATTTCCAAATACTGATGAATCACTTACTATCCATCCCAGCGCTGCAAGTGCAGGTGAAAGAATCAAGGAGTTTGTTATTCCGTACAATATGCCTGCAGCAATTGGGATCGTTATGGCATTGTACGTAAACGAGATCGCTAGGTTTTGCTTTATTTTTGCAAACGAGTGTTTTGCCAATTTAATTGCGTAGACTACGTCGTGAAGATCACTCTTCATTATTATGACGTGTCCCGCTGCTATGGCTACATCTGTTCCAGAACCTATTGCAATTCCCACATCCGCCTGCGTTAGAGCAGGCGCATCGTTTATGCCATCTCCTACCATTGCAACTTTCTTTCCTTCCTCTTGCAGTCTTTTGACTTGTAACGCTTTTTGCTCTGGCAGCACTTGGGCCAAGACATGTTCGATTCCAATCCGTCTTGCAACGGCGTTTGCAGTTTGCTGATTGTCTCCGCTAATCATTATGACATCTTTTCCCATTTTCTTCAAATCATCGACAATATGCTTTGCGTTTTCTCTTGGAGTATCTGCTAATGCAACAAGACCAATTAGTTTATCGTCGCTGCACACTATGACAACTGTCTTTCCTTCAGATTCAAGATCGGATATTGTCATAAGTTGGTCTTGTGGGATTGTTTCAATTTTTGTTTTTGGCCTTCCTACGAAGATCTGTTTTTGTTCACACAGTGCCAAGATACCATGTCCAGTCAGTGCCTCAAAGCTTGCAATCTCAAGCGGCTTGATGCCAAGAGATGATGCCTTTGCAACTATTGCCTTGGAAATAGGATGCTCTGATTTTAGTTCGGCTGAGGCGGCCACCTGTAAAACCGAAGTCATATCATATCCGTTGCTTGGGATTACATCTGTGACCTGTAGATTTCCCTGAGTTAGGGTGCCAGTCTTGTCAAAGATTATTGTTTCTACGGTTGCCAGCTTCTCAAGATATTCGCCTCCCTTTATCAAAACACCATGCCTTGCAGCCTTGTCGATTCCAAGGGACACGACCATGGGTGTAGCTATTCCCAAGGCGCATGGACATGCTACAACCAAAACCGTAGCAAAGACAGTCAGAGCAAAAGGTATGGATTGGAGACTGAATAACCAGAAAAGAGACGATGTTATTGCGATTGCAAAAAGGATCGGAATGAAATGTTTGACTGCCCTGTCTGCGACTCTCTGTATGTGTGACTTTGATGTCCTTGCACGCTCTACCATCTCTATTATACTAGCAAGAACCGTGTGGCTCCCAACATTGGTTGCCCTAAATCGCATGTAGCCGTTTTTGTTGATAGTTCCACCAATTACCTTGTCGCCTATCACCTTGTCAACAGGCAGGGACTCCCCTGTGATCATCGATTCGTCAACCGATGATTCACCATACATAACTATTCCATCCGTTGCAATCTTTTCTCCCGGTTTTACAACAATAATGTCGCCGACTTGAATCCGGTCTGCCTGAATTATCTCCTCAGAGTTGTTCTTTAATATCGTTGCATTTTTTGGTTTCAGCTCCAAAAGGCTTCTAATGGAGCCGGATGTTGACTTTCTTATTCTTGCTTCGACGTATTCACCAATGAAAAATATGGTAAGAACTGATGCTGATGCCTCAAAGAAAGTTGTGTGCGTTCCAACCAGAGTGGACAATACACTGTAAGCATAAGCTACCGTCGTGCTTAGGACAACGAGGGTATCTACTGTAAATCCGGCTCTGTGCTTTACGGTGTGATAAAACCTCACGTAGAACGGTTTGCCTAAAATCACTTGAATTGGAGTTGCCAGTCCCAAAAGAATGAAATCAATTTCTGGCGAATCAAAAAACGTCTCAAGAACCACTATTACTATGGTGAGGGCAAGCCCCATCGAAATAAGATACTTTGAATTTTTGGGAGCGCCTTCATCTTTTGTCTCAGTGGCGCAGCAAACACATTCTAGTTCTGTCATAGATGACAACCCTATGATTTTTCGTTATAGTGGACACATGCGTATATCCTGTCGGCGACATCTGACAAGATGTTATCGCTTTCTTCAAGAACCTTTGAGACCTTCCTGTCGCTTATGCTGTAAAAGATGTTTTTTCCATCCCGTCTGTTTTTCACCAGTCCGCACTCCAGAAGGCAGGCAAGGTGATTAGACACGTTTGATTGGCTTTGGCCGGTGGCTTCAACTATCTGTGACGTTGTCTTTTCGCCCTTCCGCAGTAGTTCCAGAATTGCCAGTCTTGTGGAATCACCCAATCCCCTGAAAAGTTTTGCCTTGAGCTTGAGCTTTTCTAATTGCATTAACATATCATCAAGTAATGATATGATGTATTAATACTTATAGCTGCCATAAAGCATGCGGGAAGCAAAGACGAGGGGGACTAGTGCAACAATCAAGACAAGAAATACTACTGGAAACTCTGGCGTTACCATGATTGGGATTTCAACAAACTCATCGCTTTGATCAATGTTTTCTATCCTTAGAGTTAACGGTCCAACATATTCTTCAAAAAACCTAACGTTCTCAAAACTTCCTCCTGCCTGCGCAAATCCTGATTTTCGGTAAATCTCATTGTCATCCTTTAGCAAAACAAAGTCATATTCAGCCTGACGAATCGGAAAACCGCTTGCCTTATCATAAATTGTTATTATGAATTCGGCGTCGCCGACTCCCAGTGTATTGGGGATCCACGTCAGGTCTACGTTGTATCTTCCTTGGACAGTATTGCCAGTATCGTCTTTTATCATACTTGGGATCCTAATAGGAAAGTTCTGTTTTGGTTCGGATTTTGGTTTTACTACCACAACAAAATCTACAGCTGAAAGATCGTTTCCATCAATATTTTCAATCGATATAATTGCGGTGCCGACATTTTGTTCAGAAAACTCAAAATCCACATAGTTTGTTTGTGGCGGTGCATTTGTGGTACCGGCCAGAGATTTTCTGAAAATCTCAGTATCATCCTGTTTTATGACAAAATCATAGATTACACTTTCCTGGATCTTTGGTGCGTAATACTTGCTAAAGTCCATGTAAAATCGAGTTTTGGATTGGGCCTGTATTGGTATTGGTTCCCAGGAAAGCCCCAGCTGAAAGACAGCGTTGTGTGTAAATGCCTTTAGCGGAAGATCTTCTGTTTTGCCTGGCATAATGGTGAAAATCATCTTCGAGCTGTCTTTGGACTTTTGAGCAGACGATGCAAGGTCCTGCTGGTTTAGTACGAGATGAACTATCCTACTGTCTTCTGAATAATCATCTATTGTCACAGAAGACTCTGCAAGAGGAACTCCGTTTACAAAGCCGTCGTACTTTGTTACAAGCATCTCTGCGTATGTCTTTGGTATGTGGATCTCCTCGTGGATTATCGTCGTTTGCTTGATGTTCTTCTCACTCCAATCAAAGGGCATTTCAAATGATATCGTGCGGTTTTGTGGGTCAAACTTGAAATTGTCAGTGGTGTCGTAGTACGACGTTATGCCGATATCATAGTTTTTTCCATCCCCACCTGTTATCGGGTGGGTTGTCTTTTCTGCAATGCTTATGGCCCCTTCAACTGTCGGCCTCTGGGAAAGCATGTTACTATCGGCATCGACGGTCAGTATTTCTGTGCGAAACTTGTAGAGGCCTCCAGCAGTAAATATTGGTCCCTCGATGCTCAGAGGTGAAAACAGTTTTCTTGTCCACCCGCCGCTTGTCTGTTCCTTGTCGCCGTCGATTTTGATGTTTTCTGAGTCATTTGAGACCACCCGTATGTTGAGGTTCCCTTGATCGTCGTGAAAGGTTTCTCTGAAAATTTGCTTGCCGTTTCTTGACAGCTCAATCAGATATGTGACATGCTCAATTACTGCATCCGTTCTTGCATCAGATAGCTTGAAGGACAGGTAACTTTCATTGTTGCCTGGATCAAAAACAGATGGTTGGACGCTCACAAAAAGGGTTGCGTTTCTATTGCCTAGTGAGATTGGGAGAGACTCACCGCCAAGGCCGTGTCCGAACACAGGGGTTACAAACGGCACTGCAAAAATTAACACAAATAATATTGTTAGTGCAACTTTCAATTTTCTAAAAGTATGAGAATGTATCTTCGAATCTGTCCTTGATTTTCTCAAACATTGTTGAGTCTATCTTCTCACTTAGCCTCATGATGGTATCGGGATTTGCAACCTCATACTTTTTTACAAAGCCGTTGGTCACCTTGATAAGACCAAGGTCTTGCAATTGTGAAAGAGTTATTGAAACTACAGGCGGTGATTTTTTTGCAGCCCTTGTTACCTCAACAAATGTTGCCAGTTTTTTTGTTAAAAGAAACGTTAAGATGTTTTTGCTGGTTTCTTTACGAAGACTGATTATTATCGAGTCTTCTTCGATGGGGTCGTGTGGTAAAAAGTACCATGTCATTTTTCTGCCTTTCTTTGATCGTATCATGGCACGTTTTTCCATGTTGCCAAGATAGTGACTTAGGACTCCGTTTGCAAGACCGGAACGCCGCATAATCTCAGTAAAGGTAAGTCCTGGAGATTCTGAAACAATACGCAGTAGATTCGATACTCTAGGGTTGTGGTAGTAGCTAATGTATTTCATCTAGTTCGACCTGAATATTCCCAACGCAAAGAATGCGAGCATCAATAGTATTAAGCCATGTGATATCAGCGAATCCATCCCAAAACTGGACGGAATGAAAGGTATTATCATGCTGTTGATAAATGAAAATGTTTCACCGATGGTTATTGCTAAAAAGGCGCACATTACCAAAAATAGTTTTGTGGTCTGAAACTCCCTATACGTGAAAAACCCCACAAGTGAAAGAAAGGTCCCAATTGCTATGCTTGCAGCATGTATGGCAAAATAAACTCCATGTCCAACAAAAACGTGCGGATAGGCAAACGGCAGAGAGGACAGCCCTACTAACAAAAACGATACGACAAGTAACTTTGATTTTGTCCTATGGTCAAGTACCCTTTGCATCGACCTTTTTTCTCAATTTGCACTTTTAAAGGAACTGGTATGATTGTAAAACAAGAGGGTGTAAAGCATACAA
>JAWCRP010000050.1:0-7000 GCA_038869175.1 Candidatus Nitrosotenuis sp.
AAGACTCCGGAGGATGCGCTGCGGTGGGCATACAGCACATTTGGGGATAAAATTGCCAAGGCGTCAAGCTTTGGGGCCGAGGACTCGGTTGTCACCGACATGATAGTCAAAATAAATCAAAAGGCGCGATTTTTCACGCTTGATACAGGGCGTCTCAATCAAGAAACATATGATGTGATGGACAGGATTAGCAAAAGGTACAACATCAGATTTGAGGTGCTCTTTCCTGACACTGCAGAGGTGGAGCAGATGGTAAGGACTAGGGGAATCAACCTATTCTATGACAGCGTGGAAAACAGAAAGCTCTGCTGTGAGATACGCAAAGTTCATCCGCTAAACAAGATACTTGGGACCTTGGATGCATGGATAACCGGTCTGCGGCGAGACCAGACGGAGAATAGGGCTACTGCGTCAATGGTGGAAATAGACGACCTGCATGGCGGTATCATCAAGATAAATCCGATTATAGACTGGACGTGGGATCAGGTCTTAAATTACATAAAAGACAATGGACTTCCATACAACAAACTTTTGGACAAGGGTTACACCAGCATCGGCTGTGAGCCGTGTACGCGTGCCATACGCCCAGGGGAGGATGTCAGAGCAGGAAGGTGGTGGTGGGAGGATGACACACATAAAGAGTGTGGTTTGCACATGGATCACGGAACAACATGAATGGAACAATCAGACCGCATGGCGGCAAATTGATAAGCAGAATCTCCCGCAAGGACGTATCTGGCGCTTACACCTTTACGGTATCTGATGATCTTGCAAATGATGTGGAAAACATAGCTGATGGAATATTCAGCCCGCTTGAAGGGTTTTTGCTGCGCGAGGACTTTGAGAGCGTGGTAAAGAACGGCAGACTTGCAAACGATCTACCATGGACGGTTCCAATAGTGCTTGATGTTGACAGGGAGACTGCAGAGAAGATGAAGCAGGCAGGCCAGGTTGCACTAAAGACGGAAGGTGGCGCCCCGTTTGCGCTGCTTGATGTGGAAGAGACGTTTACATTTGACAAGCAGGCAACTGCGCAGGCAGTATACGGCACCTCTGATACAAATCATCCAGGAGTTGCAAAGACGATATCTATGAACGAGTTTCTTGTGGGAGGAAAGATTGACTATCTTGCAAGGCCTGCCGAGGATCCAATACGAAAGCACAGGATGACGCCGGATCAGACGCGTGATGCGTTCTCAAAGGCAGGCTGGAAGAGTATAGTTGCGTTTCAGACAAGGAATCCGCCGCATGTGGCGCACGAGATGCTACAAAAGACCTCGCTTACAACGCACGATGGAGTTTTTGTAAATCCATTAATTGGAAAGAAAAAGTCAGGTGACTTTGCGGATGATGTGATTTTAGCATCTTACATTGCAATGATTGAAAATTATTATCCACGCAACAGGTGCATTCTTGCAACGCTGCACACAGAGATGAGGTATGCAGGACCAAAGGAGGCAATACACCATGCAATAATGAGGCAGAACTACGGCTGCACGCACATTATTATCGGGCGGGATCATGCCGGCGTTGGCAAATACTATTCGCCATTTGCGGCGCAGGAGATATTCTCCGATTATCCTGACCTTGAGATAGAGCCGATCTTCTTTCCGGCATTTTATTACTGCAAAAAATGTCTTACATTTACCAACGAGAGGGCCTGCCCCCACAGTCCAGAGTTCCACGAGCAGATAAGCGGCACAAAGCTGCGATCTATGATAGAGAACGGCGAGGCGCCATCAGAGTTCATCTTGCGCCCAGAGGTATCAAAGGTAATAATGAGTCACAAAAAACCGTTTGTGGAATAGATGGTCCTCAAATTTCTGTTGCTTGTCTTTGTGTTTGCGGGCATGATGCCGGCATACGGGCAGTTTGCAAATCCAACACTACAGCTTCAATCAGTGGAGGTTCCGCCGCAGGACTTTAACCGCGTAAGATCTGATGTGCAGATAACGAACTTTGATGCACAGCATGCGACAAACTGGCAGGTGACAATAAAAAACAAGCTAGTCTACGCAAATCCGGAGGGCAACGCAGTTGTGCGTATCTACGATGCCAACGACTCTGGAAAATTTGTCGAGGTCGGCATGGGAAGCATTCCTGACCGCAAATTCTGGGTGGCATTCAATCTGCCTGAGATGGGATACATTCATGCTACGACAATAGACAAAAACGGATGGTCGCCTGATGCGCAGGTGACAATAGGGTATGGTGCAGCAAACGGCGTCTCAATTAGCAATGGACAGAGGGTGGTTGTAAGCAATTTTGAGATTGAGAACTTTGTAGTTGGCGGATATGGTGTGTATGGGATGAATGAGAGGGGAGATCCTCCAGCAATAAACTCTGGAACGTTTACGGTGGATGTTATTTCAGGCGACGCATCAAGGAATCCATTCCATCACTATCCGTTCTACGTGACTGCGGCAGTTGGCGCAATAATTGTGGCAATGCTGGTCTTCAAGAAGCGCTCCTAGTTTTGTAATATTTGCAGAGATTTTGTATCTTGCATACATCACACATTGGAGATATTGGCTTGCAGATAT
Source organism: Candidatus Nitrosotenuis sp. (assembly GCA_038869175.1). Lineage (GTDB taxonomy): Archaea > Thermoproteota > Nitrososphaeria > Nitrososphaerales > Nitrosopumilaceae > Nitrosotenuis. The sequence continues at coordinate 2,544 of JAWCRP010000050.1, forward strand.
TCTGGCCGTACATGACAAATGTGTCGTTTATCTGCAGCCAATACTTTTGCGGGATCTTTTCCATAAGGGCAATCTCCGTCTCCTCCGGGGTTCTAGTCTTTACAAGTCCCAGTCTGTTTGAGATGCGATGAACATGGGTGTCGACTGGTATTGCCGGCTTTTCGTAAGCATACACAAGAACGCAGTTTGCAGTCTTGCGTCCAACACCTGGCAGGGTGATCAGCTGGTCAAGATCTTGTGGCACCTTGCCGCCAAACTGTGACTTTATTATCTTGGCAACCTCGATTATCCTGCGAGATTTTACGTGGTAGAATCCTATTGACTTGATTATTTTTTCCACATCCTTTGGATTTGCTGCGGCAAGCTCGTTTACGCCTTTGTAACGCAGGAAAAGCTGTCTTATTACCTTGGTGGTATTCTCATCCTTTGTTCTTGCGGAAAGTATCGTGCCAATTAGAATGGCAAACGGATCGCCCTTTTCTACATCGTGGAGCTGGCGCAGCGCGGTCATGCGGGGCGGTTTTACAGAGTTCATGGTATTAATCATGCCGCGCAGGATCTTTTCCATGCGTTTTCGTTGGCTGATATGATATAATTAGGAATCTGATGAGCTACAAGTATTATATCGCCTTGCGTAACCGTTCCTGTGGAACTAACAAAGGAGGAAGAGCTGGCATTAAAGGGCGAGCATGGGGAGACGATGGAGACTGCATACAGAATTCTGCTTGCCATCGGCGAGGCAACAAACGCAGACAGGCTGGTACCAATAAAATGGGCGCATCTTTCTGGAGTTAACTATAACACCATAGGTGATGCCGGCGAGGAGTTTCTCTCAAGGCTCTCGCAGACTGCCAAAGTAAAGGTGATGACAACGGTCAACCCGATGGGATTTGATTTTGACAAGGTGTCAAACTATGATTTATCAAAAGAATTCATAGAAAAGCAGAGAAGCATCAAGGAGTCATACGAGAGGATGGGGGCAATCCCGTCATTTTCGTGCATACCATATGAGATATTTGATACGCCGGAGAGCGGAACACAGGTATCGTTTGCGGAAAGCAATGCTGCAATCTATGCAAACTCTGTCAGCAACCTAAAGACAAACAAAGAGTCCGCATTCTCTGCGCTTGCAAGCGCCCTGACAGGCAAGAGCCCGTACTCGGATCTGCGAAAAAACGACAAGCCGAATCTTACCATTCGAATGAAGGTGGAAAATCCAGACGAGATGACAATGGGAATGCTTGGGTATTTTGCAGGAAAGGTTGCCGACAACTCAGTTGCCATCTCCGGCGTCAAGGAACTTGATAGGCGCAGCTGCAAATCATTGTGCGGCGGCATGGGAACGTCAGGAAGATGCGGCAAGTTCTTTTTGGAGGATGCACCAGGCTCCGAAAAGGTGGATTTTGATAAAAAGGAGGCTCAAAATGTCTTTGATGAGCTGAACACATCTGAAAAAGGAGATGTGATAATGCTTGGCAGTCCGCAGCTTGGGCTTGGGGAGATGGCAGACCTATCATCGATGCTCAAGGGAAGATCGTTTTCAAAAAGATGCATGGTGTTCTGTCCAAGGGCGGTGCAGGAGCAGGCACGCAAAATAGGATATACAAACGAGATAGAGCGCGCAGGATGCGACATTCTATCTGACTGCTGTACATGTCTTACACCGCTTGTCAGCAAGGACAACACGGACGCAGTAACTACCAACAGCATCAAGGGTGCGTACTATCTGAAGAACTCTACAGGCGTTGGAGTCAACCTAAAATCGCTCTCGCAGATAATACGCGAGGAGACAAAATGAAGGTAATAGTTAGAGGAAAGGCAGAAGGTGCGGTGCTAAAAACGGAAATTCCTATTAATTTCCTTGGATCAGTTGACAAAAAGACCGGCGTAATATCTGATGACAAGCACGATCTTGTGGGAAGGCACGTGGGCGACTCGATACTTGTGTTTCCGTACGGAGTTGGAAGCAGCGTTGGGGCATACACAATATACTCTCTCAAATCGAACAAGGCCGCGCCAAAAGCAATGGTATGCAAAAAGGCAGACATTACTGTCGCATCAGGATGCGCACTTGCAAACATACCTTTGGTGATCTTATCGGAAGAAGAATACGGGATGCTATACAACGGAAGACACGTATTACTTGATACTGATTCAAAAACGCTAAAGGTAGTGTCTTGATACGCTGCCTTTTGGCGTATCTTCACAAAATATGATTCCCTCAAAGGAGGATACGCTTGTACTCTCATCCTTCCAGGCATCCTTTGGAAGGCCAGCTTTCTGGCATGTGTGTTCCAAAAACTCTGTCTCATTCCACCCATATTCTACTGGCACCTGGGGCAAAAGAAGGCCCGACTTGAAGCCGCGTCTTACTATGAGGCCATCTCGTCCTACCTTGATTACACTTGGGAGATGTGCTCGCTCTACTTTGAGCTCAACTGGTGGAGTAAGTATGGTTACCTCGAACGTTATCTTGTCAAGCTCGTCCTGTATGACTGGTGGAAATCTAGGATCGCCAGTTGCAGCAGCTATTGCGGCCTCTGGAAGGGCTGCTTGAAGGTTTCGTGGAAGCGGATAGCCAATGCATCCGCGAAGACTGCCATCCTTGTTTAATGTGACAAATACGCCGCACTCAAAGGCAAAGCGCCTTTTTACATCATCATCAAGCAAAGTTCTGCGGCCGCTTGCAACAAACTCGGTTACTATCTTTCTTGCAGCCCTGACAAGTATGGCACCGTCCTCATCTGATAGTTTGTAGTTCTGCATTTATCTCATCAATTAGTTTTTCCACGTTTCTAATATGAGTTCCCGCCCAGTAGATCTTTTTACAGCTGTTGCACTGCCAGAACTGTTCTACTTGCTCTGCGACCTTTGGCGGCAGAATAGATATGATAGTCTGTTTTTGTACCTGCTCGTTTTGGCCGTTGCATACAGTGCATCTTGTGCTTGCTATGTCCAGTTTGAGACTGCGCCATCCCATATCCCTTGCAATCTCTGCAAGCTGCTCCCTTTCTGTATGGGATGAGAGATAGATGACTTTGATGCCTTGCTTTTTGCATTTTTGCGCAAGAGCACGGTCTCTAGTCAGTATTATGCGGTCTTCATTATGCACACACACAACAAGATCCTCATCATTTGCTGCTGCAAAATACTTGCAGTCAAATCCCAGAATGCGCATCTTTTTTGCAAGGCTACCAATCATGCAGTCGGCAAGAAATCTAGTTTGGCTCAACTTTTGATTGGACGATCTCCACTATGTGGCTTGTTCCTGCAGGAAGAACTCGCACGTAATCGTCGACTGTGAACTGTTTTGCAATGTCTTCCTGTAGTCTGATAAAGTCTGCACGAAGCTTTTTTGCAACATCTGGCATCTCAGAGCCACCCGGCTGTACTATCGCATAGCAGATGCAGTATTTTTTTACCGGCCCTGGCGGCCCACACATGATGATGTGGCGCCTGTCCTTTTCCATTATTCCTACTGCCAGCTTTAGGTCGCCAGCTCTTATGAAATTTTTTTGCCCCTCCAGCACAAACGAGCCTTTTGCCAAAAACTGGCCGCTTGGTGCTGCCTTTTTTACCTGCTCTGGATTTATCCAATATGCACTCATTCCGTACATTGCCTCCCTCCAGGCCCTGCTAAAGCATACAGTTGCGTGTGCAACCTCGTTTAGTGAGTCAAATGGGATGTTGCCTGGCACATCTTTTAGGATGAAAAACGGGGATCCAAATATCTCGGCATGAAAAACTTTGTCGTCCTTTCCAAGATGCTTTCTTATTATTGCCGAGTTTGACGACGAATCGCGTCCTCCTATTGCCAAAAGACCGTCGGTGGTGTAGAACCATCGGTATCGCTCAAACCAGTTCCTTTTTCGTACCTCGGTGTAGGATATTGACTGTTGTGCTATAGTGGATTGCCGTCTGAGCTTTTCTACTGCTATCTGGTTCTTTTCACGCAGATTTACGATGTAGTGAATGGCAGATGACTGTTTTTTTGACTCATCAAACAGTGTGGATGCTATTGCCGGAATGGACGAGTCTTCTTTTATCTGGACTTTTTCTCCTGTTATCTTGATGTATGTGATGCCCTTTTCCTTTACTATCTCGGCGTTCTGCATCTTTAGGCATTCTAAAGAGCGCGGATCGGAGATGGCAAGAACGCCGGTCGAGCTTAGCTCAAAGAGTGCCTTTGCCACCTTGGCAATTGCCTCGGACCTTTCCTGAACCTGAAGTATTGCCTTGTCCTGCTCTTCTATGGTGCTTTGCAGCTCGGAGATCTTTTTGTCAAGCTCAGTTGACTGCTTTGCCTTTCCCTGCTCAAGCAGCGCCTTTGAAAACACCTTGTCAAGTCCTTCCATGAATGAGGGCACATCCTCTGCTGCAGCACCTGTCGGCTTTATCGGGTATACTTCGTGACCCTTTTCTGTGGCAACTATTGCAGGTGCATGATCTCCGTTTAC
>JAWCRP010000051.1:0-6946 GCA_038869175.1 Candidatus Nitrosotenuis sp.
TATGAAACCTCCTTGCTCAAGTTCCAAAAGATGCTTTGATGCGGCCTGTTGCGATTTGCGTATGTTTTTTCCAAGGGATGAGGTCGTGATTGATACAAAGTTATTTCTTGCGCCTTTTGAGAGAAGCTCAGTTAGTGTTATCAGATGCTGTATTTTCAGCTCAGACATTTGATCTATGCAACGCCAAGATCAGTGAACGTCTTTAGAGATATTCCGTTCTTGTTCGTCAGATTGGCTATTCTGTGACCAATCACACATTCTATTCCTGCTTGCTTTGCACCATCCACCAACCTTTGGGTGACGATCCCATCCAAGATCAGATATTTTATTCCGGATTGTACTGAAAGTTTTGATACAAGTTCACTGATTGGAACCTTGAAGACTTCGTTCCTGTTTGCATCAAGACCTATTGCCTCAAGAGTCTCATTGATTTGTGGGTATGTCTTTTCTGCAATCTCTGCCATAGGTTTGTCGTTTGGATCTGAAAGCGTCGGCTTTGGTTTTGGATTATTCATTTCCTCAATTGTGTTTTTGAGTATGTCAGTTATCTGCTGTGGTGTGAGTTCCTCCACCTCAACGCCCTCTGGCGCCCTGTGAATCACATCGATGTCAACCACACTCTTTAGTTCCTTTAGGATAAATCCACCGGCTCTATCACCGTCTAAAAATGCAACCACTTTTTCTTTAGTATCACACAGATCCTTGATTGATTCGTCGATTCTTGCTCCATCGATAGCAAGTGCGTTGTCAATTCCAGCACGTAGCAGGTTTATAACGTCTGCACGTCCCTCAACTAGGATTATCCATGGGGAATCAAATACTCCTGCACCGCATGGTAGTTTTCCTCTTCCATATGTTGTAAGCTTGCCCGATATCGATGTTCCTGCGTGAATGTCTTTTAGCATGGTCTCTCCCTCAGAGATTGTCTTTGTCGCCCATTGTTGTTTGATCTCCTTTGCCCTCTTGATGATGTCGTCTTTTTTTGTAGCACGTACATCCTCGATGGCAGTAAGTCTGAATTTACAATCAAATGGCCCCACTTTGTCGATGCTCTCTATTGCCGCGGCAATTAGCGATGCCGTATCCACATCAGTACTCATTGGAAGCAGGGCATCACCTGTAGTAGTATTGGTAGTGGAATTCGTAGTGACCTCTATGCGGCCTACCTTTGAGACGCGCTGCAGTTCATTTAGGTTCATTTCTGGGCCAAGGAGTCCCTCGGTTTGCCCAAAAATTGCGCCTATTATATCTGCGCGTTCAACGAGTCCATCAACTTCAAAGGATAGCTTAACGTGATATTTGACAATTCCTGCTGGTGGCAATTGAAAACATACCTCCTAAATTTCAATAATTATTGGTTTTCAATCATAGATATAAGTGCTTATGCGGAAACCTACACGGAACCACTACAGCATATGCTAGGAGTAATGAAAAATGAAAAAGTGTTGGCTTATTCGGTGCTAAATGAGTGACCGCAAGAGCAAGATTTTGTTACGTTTGGATTGTTTATCTTAAATCCAGAACCCATCAGGCTCTCAATGTAGTCAATATTTGCTCCTTGTAGGTGCTCTTGGCTGTAGCTGTCAACTAGAAGTTTTACACCGGCCTCTTCGATTACTGTGTCATCCTCTTCTGGCTTGGTCTCAAATCCCATTCCGTAGGAAAGGCCTGAGCAACCGCCGCCTTGGACGTAGACTCGCAGATACTCTGGCTTTTCTGCCTCTTCCTTCATGAATTCAAGGATCTTCTCTGCTGCCTTTGGCGTCACAGTGACTAGTTTCTGTGTTTGTTCTGTTGCCATGAATCTGGATTGCGCTCCAAATTATAATAAGCTTTTCACACGAAATCGACTAGGAATAAAAAGAAAAGGTTAGGTATAGCTTATTTTTTTGACTTGTTTACAAACGCAGTCATGCGAGCTTCCCTATCAGGATCTGTAAAGCAGTTTCTCCAAGCTAAGAGTTCAACTCCAAGTCCGGTCTCAAGATCTGAGTTGCGTCCCCTGTTGATTGCGAACTTTGACATCTTGACTCCAAGGACAGAGTTCGATGCAATCTGTTGTGCCATTTTGTTGGCTTCCTCCATGAGTGAGGCAAGTGGCACTGTGTGATTTACAAGCCCTATTTCTTTTGCTTCGTCTGCTTTGATCATCTTACCAGTGTATACAAGCTCCTTTGCTTTTGCGACGCCGACAATTCGCATCAGTCTTTGTGTTCCTCCCCATCCTGGTGGAATTCCTATTGTGACTTCTGGCTGTCCCATCCTTGCAGTATCAGCTGCAATTCTGATGTCGCAAGACATTGCAAGCTCACACCCACCTCCTAGCGCAAAGCCGTTTACTGCCGCAATTGTAGGTTTTGACACCTCTTCAACTGTAGCAGTGAGCAGCTGTCCCAGTTTTGCATATTCTACTGACTGATCAGGAGTTATCTTTGACATATATTCAATATCTGCTCCTGCCGAAAACGCCTTGTCGCCTTCGCCAGTAAGTATTATCACCTTTACGTCGGTGTCCTGGTCTAGATCCTTGAAGGTCGAGATGATTTCTTTTGCAACATCTATATTCATCGCATTAAGCTTGTCCGGTCGGTTGATTTTTACCGTGGCAATACCATTCGATTTTGATGTTGTGACTAAAGCCATGATCGGATGAGTTTTTTGCTTGAAATAAACGTTAGGAGTTCTTGCCCCATTGAGCAAGTGCGGCGGCTGCCGCAACCCAGTTCCTAATGTCATCGTACACTGGAACTCCCTGTTTTTCAATCAGTGCTGAGACCTTTTGTGTGTACGGGCCACCGTTGCCACCCACCAGAATTGGCTTCTTTTTCTGTCTTGAGAACTCGCCAAGATACTCTATTATTGTCTCCTCCAGCGGGTCATCTTGGAAGACGAACCATGGCATGACGATGTCAATATTTGGATCTTCCATGAACTTTTGTATTGTGTATCTGTAATCGTCTGCATTTGCCCCTCCTGTCACATCTACTGGATTTCCCTTACCAATTACGTATGTTGGTGGGAAATGCTCCTTCATCTCTTTGAGTGTCTTTGGCGTAACTTTACCAAGCTCAAGTCCAAGCCTTTCAAAGTGGTCTATTCCACCAATCATCGGGCCTGCGCCATTGCTGCACATTGCGGCCCGGTTGCCTTTTGCTGGCGGTTGCCATGCAAGTGCCTTTGTTACTGCGGCAAGCTCCTGATAGCTATCAACTGAGATGATTCCGGCTTGCTTGAATGCGCCCATTATTATGGCGTTTGATCCCCCAAGTGAGCCGGTGTGAGATGCTGCTTGTTTTGCACCAGCCTCTGTTCTTCCACTCTTCCATATTACGACCGGCTTTTTCTTTTCCTTCATTACACGTTTTGCGGTATTGACAAACTTGCGTCCATCTCCAAATCCTTCCACGTATAACGCAATAACCTTGGTTTGCGGATCGTTTGCAAGATACCAGATCATGTCTGCCTCGTCAACGTCGGAGCGGTTTCCATAGCTGACCATCTTTGATAGTCCGAATGAATCTGCAGTCTCAAGGAAGCTGATTCCCATAGTTCCTGACTGTGAAAGCAGTGCTACATTGCCAAGTTTGGCGCGCACCATTCTTTCTTGTCCCTGGAATGCACAGTCAAGCCTGTTTGCTGCGTTAAACATACCAATACAGTTGGGACCAATTATTCTGATTTTGTGTTGCAATGCAAGTGACTTTATTTGTGATTCATAGTCTGCTCTCTCGCCACCCAGCTCTTTTCCGCCACCAGATACAATGACGACGTTGTGAATTCCTTTCTTTGCACATGCTTCAAGAATTGGCGGTGTGACTGAAAGATCGACGCACACCACAACAAGATCTATTCTGTCATTGATGGCCTCAAGTGAAGGGTAACATTTTATTCCAAGAATTTCTTCGGCTTTAGGATTTATTGGGTAGACCTTGCCTTTGTAATCGTGCTTTGCAAGACTGTCCAGCACGGAGTTACCCACCTTACCTGGAGTCGCCGATGCACCAACAAGTGCCACCGATTGAGGGGTAAAGAACTTCTCCATGAAGGAATCGTCCGGCTTTGCCTTGGAGATTACATTTTTGTTTATTTGTTTTGCGAGAATAATTTTTGCGTCAACCACAAAGTATGATTTTGGATACACAACTATTGGGTTAAAGTCGATGCTGTTGATGTATTGTGCATTATCAACTCCCATCTTGCCTATCTGAACCAATGCCTTTGCAAGCATATTCATGTCTACTGGGTCGCTTCCTCTGAATCCTTTGAAAAGCTTTGATGATTTCAGCTCGTTTATCATTGATTTTGCATCAGATGTTGTGATTGGAAGCATCCTAAATGCCACATCCTTGAATACCTCGGTCATAACGCCGCCAAGTCCGACCATTATTACTGGACCAAACTGCGGATCAACTTGGAGACCAACAATCATTTCGATTCCTTTTGGAACCATTTTTTCCAAAAGTACACCTTTGACTTCAACTCCCTTTTTCTTTGAGAGTCGCCCATACATGTCGTTGAATGTTTTTTTCACATCAGCATCATTGTTAAGGCCAACTTTGACCCCACCGACATCTGTTTTGTGCAGAATTTGTGGTGAGACTATCTTCATTACCAGTGGATAGCCGATCTTTTTGGCAGCTGCCACAGCCTCATCGGCCGATTTAACTAGCGCATATGGAGGTACTTTGACTCCATATGACTTTAGTATTGATTTTGATGCTTCTTCGGTTATAACTTTGTGACTTGTTTTGATGGTCTCTTCGAATATTTTTTGAGTTGAGTTCATAATGTGATCGACGACTGACGTCTATGTTATATTAAACTTTGTTCAAATGTTGGGCAAGTCCTCGTTAGATCCTACAACCATTCACAAAAATCATCAGGCAGAACATCTAGGAAATAACGGACCAACACAATTAGAAGTATGAATAATTCAATTTTCTTCAATTTTATCCGGTTTTCCAGTATACCTAGAAAGCAAACTTTGTTCTAAAGTTCCGATAGAATATTTCCATATTTTTCCTCACTACTGATGCTTTCGTTTCCGCCTCAGACCGGATCGTTTCTGGATTAATGTACGGAAGATCAATATTTTCCTGCGTATTATCAAGCCAGGATGTTATGATTTCCTTGTCCACCTCAAGATGGAACTGGATTGCAATTGCACTTCCGTACTGGAACGCTTGGTTGTATATATCAGAGTACGCAAGTCTTTTCCCTCCTTGCGGAATCTCAAACGTATCACCGTGCCAGTGAAATACGGTGAACGGATTGCTCAGTCCTGCAAACAGAACAGAGTTTGTATTAGTGTCAATCTTTACATCATGGTAAAATCCGATCTCCTTTTTTTGTCCCGCATAGACTCTGGCACCGAATGCTTTTGCAATAAGCTGGGAACCAAGACATATTCCCAAAGTTGGCACGTTTTGTTGTACCGACTGGCGAATCAATCTCATCTCGTCCTTTAGATATTGTAGATCGTCGTTTGCACTTTCCGGTGCACCCATTACCAATACTGCAGCATGATCAAGTTGCGGCAGTTTTTCTTTCTTTGCATACACCACGTCGAGGTCAAATCCATCAGACTTTAGTAGCTCACCCAACGTCCCGGGCCCTTCAAGTCGAGCATTTTGTATTACGAGTATTTTCGACATTACACATCGCATTTTGTTTTTGTGTTCATCATCTGCAAGAACTCTTGCCCGGAATACTCATTAGATATATGCACGGGTATGAATCCTATTATTGACGACTCCACAGTAGTTTGCACCCGCATCTTGTTAGAGTCAATTCTTGTCACAGACGTTCCACCAAATTCGGTGTCCAAAAATGCAAAGAACATTTCGGAGATACGTTTGTCGTTTGCAGAGAACGTTCCGGGCAGAATTACCACCGATTTTGATGCAATATTAGAGCCACCAGTAACAAATGTTCCAAGATCATTTGAATCGTACGTCATTTTAACAGAGTATGATTTCAGGTTTGCAGGATATGCTGACGGATTGCATACTCCGACCTTTCCTGCAAACGATATGGAAAGATAGTCAAAACTGCCAGGCTCATACCACCTTACCTGTAAATCGTTTGCGGTGATAGCCCCAAGCGCGGAATACCCTACTGTTCCTGCAATAACTATCACAGCTACAATCATAACAAAAGAATGCTTGTTCATATGCACATTTGGCAAGGCAGGACAATTTTAGCCATTTGATAAAATGAAAAAGAGAAGAGTTTACGGCCAAAGGCCTTTTGCTTTAAATGCATCCACAACTCGATTTACTGCCAATACCATTGCAGCACGCCTCATGTCTATCTTGTATTTCTTAGACAGTGCGAGCGTGTCCTTGAATCCTCTCACTATGTGGTCTTCCATCTTCTTTGCAACTTCATCAAACGTCCAATAGTATCCCATGTTGTTTTGTACCCATTCAAGATACGAAATACAGACGCCACCAGAGTTTGCAAGTATGTCTGGAAGTACAATTATCTTTTTGTTGTAGATGATCGGATCTGCGTCAGGCATTGTTGGACCGTTTGCCGCCTCGGCAATGATTTTGCATTGGAGTTTCTTTGCAATGTTTGCTGTGATTTGATTTTCAAGAGCTGCTGGGATCAGCACATCACATTTTGTTGTGAGTAGTTCCTCAGTAGAGATCTTCTTGCTTCCCGGATATCCTACGACTGAGCCGGTTTTGTTTTTGTATTCAACAACCTTCTTTGAATCAAGACCTTTCGGGTTGATAATTGCTCCTCTGGAATCGGAAACGGCAATTATTTTTGCACCCATCTTTTCTAGATATTCGGCTGCAAAGGTTCCTGCGTTTCCATAACCTTGGATGACAATTCTGGCGCCTTTTAGCTTAAGCCCGATTGTTTTTGCTGCCTCCCTGACACAATACGCGCACCCAAGCCCGGTTGCAACGTTTCTGGCAAGCGAACCGCCAAG
>JAWCRP010000052.1:0-6898 GCA_038869175.1 Candidatus Nitrosotenuis sp.
TTGAGGACATTATTGTCGATCCATTCGCATTTACAGACAGACTGCAAGGCACTAGTCTGAGAAAACTTAGGGTCGGTGTCTATCGAGTAATAATTAGTTTGGAAGAGCAAAAAATAACTATATTCATAGTCGAAGTCAGACATAGAAGTAAGATTTATGATAAATGCTAGTGAAACTAGTTTTTTATAGAATGTTGCAGTTTCTTCATTTTGCAGTCTACCGACGGCATTACATATTTGGATGCACGGTCCATCCAAAAAGAGGTCAACGCACTCTAAACTATAATGGAATAATTGTCAGTATGAGAAAAATCGCTATTATAGTATGAAAAGATAAACAGCACATACCAATGCAACGAAGATAGACATTCTAATTTGACTAAGAAAGATCTTTTGAACAGATTTAACAGCTAATATTAGACACTAGATGTTTACTTGGTCATGAGTGAGAATTTTCCACAGGCAAAATTGCGTGTACGCATGAGTAGCACCGATGAGCATTACGCTGGAAAGCTTGTTCCAGGTGCAAAAATACTTGAAATTTTCGGCGATTTAGCAACAGAGCTTACCATACGATATGATGGCGATGAAGGACTATTACGAGCGTATGACATGGTGGAATTTTTAGCTCCAGTATACAGTGGTGACTTTATTGAAGCCACAGGAAAGATAACTAAAGTTGGAAATACAAGTAGGAAGATGACTTTTGAGGCTTACAAAGTCATAACTTCGCTTAGAGATCCTAAAAATGAAAGTGCTTGCGATGTTCTTGAAAAACCTATTCTTGTTGCAAAAGCTTCAGCCACTGGTGTTGTAACAAAAGAAAAACAAAGAAAGTAGTTGTGTTGTTGTTATCTAACCGCACATAATTAATTGATTAATTATCCAGTTAGCTTATTCAGGGTTCCATGCGGTGTCACGCTTTTCACATATTGAACATAAAATAAATAAAAAATTGAACACCTGCTCACATACCGGCAAACTGGGTGCCAAGCAGCGAGTCAAGCAAGTTCAACACTTCTGGGTTTTGCCCAACGTATAGGACTATTATGTTGCCTTGGGTGTAAAAGTGCGGCGTATCAATCCATCGTATGATGCTTGTTCCAATCTCTGTTCCATCCTTTGACACTGTCTTGCTTGCGGCAACGGCATTTGATTCATTTGCAAACTCAAATACCTGTACCGTTGCGCCGTCAACTGAGATCACCCTTGTTGGAGTTGAAAAAGGCGAGTCGTCAAGTGTTTCCTGAGGCTCAACCAATACGCCAATCGATCTAATAGAGCTTACAAATGACGCATAGTCAGTCACAGGTTCTGCTGGACGTAAAACAGAATTGTTATCTGGAACGAGCTTCTCACTTGGTTTTTTTAGCACATACTGATGATTTAGCTCATCCCAGACTTTGTCTGTGACTGCTGAGATCACTTGTCCTTCCGACACAATTACGGACATTGTGTGGGGCGTTATGACCTGAGCGAGCATTTGACCACCCCTATTTCCATATCCACTTTGTGCAGAATCAAATGCAAACTCAATTACATACTGGATCGGATATGACTCTAGTTTGTTTATAGAAATCATATCAAGCGACTCTGAGATTCCATCAAATGAGAATGTTGGGCTGGATATTACGTAGGCTCTTGCAATCTCGATTGCTCGTGATGTTTCCATGTCTTCTGGTAGAATTGTCGGCTCGATGGCAACAATACTCTGCAGTGGAGCAAAGTATAGTCCAACAGCAATTGCCGCAATTACACCGACACTTGTTATTATCAAGGCTCGTTTTTTGTTTTTTTGTTGTTGTGACATGTTTAGTCAATTCACAAAGGAAATGTCAAATTATAACCTTTGATTAAATTTAGATTTAACGTGAAGCAAGGTAGCAAGATTATTTGTCATGGAAGACGATTTGTTACGCTACACACGAATTTGAGCAGATCAGATGTGTGCAAGAATGGCGCACCTGGATTTTGAGGCAACATGATTAATCATCTTAAAGATCTTCTCAGAGTCGTTTGAAAGCATTCGTATGACAAAGCCGCACTCGCCAGGAAGCGAGGAGAATCCGATTGGATCACCAAAATGGTCCAAGCCCATTTCTTTTATCGTGCTTTCTTTGATTTTGCTTCCAATAAGGTATACTGTGCCTAGATTTTCTTTGTTACCAAAGCTTGACATTACAAGATCCCTGCACGCTTTGGGTTCAACGTTCATCACATCAGTGTAGACCAGTTTTTCATGCTCAAAGACCTGGAATTTAAGACGGCAAGCATCCATTACAAAGCTCTCCCCTGAGGCCACCCTTCCTGATGATATTACCTCCGAATACACCAGCATAGAGTCAGGTGCAATGCTGACTTTGACATCCTGATAATATCTTGAATCCTTGTACGGTATGATTTGTAGTGGAAGAAATTCTAGGTACGAGCCGGCTCCAAGATTAATAGCAACCTTCGATGACGCATCTCCAAACTCCATTCCATATACCTTAGTGGCTGCTTGCGTAGTGATATGAGATGCTGTGTTTGGGCCAATATCGATCTGCATGTCGAGTCTGTCTCCTTGCAATACTCCACCTGAAGAGGACATGATATAGACATAGGCCATCTTTGGATACTCCACATCAGGATACAGTGCCTTTTGAATTAGAAACGGTGGCGTCGTATGGATATTCCTTAGTACTGTTTTTCCACCAGCATCTGATAGATGTATGTTGATGATGCTTTGTTGCGTGCCAAGTATTTTCGTCATGTGATCAGTGCACTGCCTCATCTTTTGGTTTTTTCTTGTCAAACAGAACGTCGTGCATGAGTTGCTCTGCAACTTTTGTGATGCCCTGTCCCGTCTTACAGTTGACAAATACGAACGGTTTTTCCCCCCTTATTCGTCTTGAGTCATTTTCCATTACAGCAAGATCTGCCCCGACATGTGGAGCAAGATCTATCTTGTTTATCACTAGCAGATCACAGCTTTCAATTCCAAGTCCACCCTTTCTTGGGTACTTGTCGCCTCCGGCGACGTCGACAATATAGATAAAATAGTCTGCAAGCTCGGGGCTGAACGTTGTCATGACGTTATCGCCACCGCTCTCAATTAGTATTAGATCAAGTGATGGGTCTTTTTCCTCTATCTCCCGTATTATTGACAAGTTGATTGACGGATCCTCCCGTATTGCAGTGTGTGGGCATCCTCCTGTGGCAACGCCTATTATCATCTCTTCAGGCATAAGATGAAGCTCAGTTGATAAGGTGCGTTGCATCCTCTGCGCATCCTCCTTTGATATGACGTCGTTTGAGATAATACAGCACTTGTAGCCATTTCTGTCAAGTATTGGAACTAGAACCTCAATCAGCTTGGTTTTACCTGAGCCCACAGGTCCTCCGATTCCGATTTTTGGTATTTTGATGTTGCCCAATGACAAGCTGCAATAAAGTTATGTAATAAACATTTTAGATTCATCGTATGCGTGATTCATTTGTAGTATGTCTGCAAGCGGTGTCGTCTGCCACGCATCATCTACCATCTTTGAGTTTACATTGCATAAGATCTCGTTGACTGGGTCTGCAAGGCAGGTTAGAACTTTTTGCCCATCCATGTGTCCTATCACCCCAAGTCTTATTGCAGATGCTACTATGCCAGAGCAAAAAGAGTACAGAAACATCCTAAGTGCAGCGTTGTTAGGAACCTCCATGCATGCAAGGCACAGGCCCAATACTACGGGATATGTTCCTGGAGTTCCATTTCTTTTGATTTGATATCCAAACTTTTCCACAAGGTGTGCCTTTGCAATATTGTTCCCCGATATCATATAGTTGACACACTCTATGACCTGTCTGCCTGAGCGAACAGTTGCATTTCTCACCTCTCGCACTGTTTTTGTGGAATAGTAAAATTTGTCCAATGCAACAAGTGCGTCGATGTCTTCTGCATCTGCCGCATTCATTGCTTGGTTTATTATGACGCAATCCATGGGAGCTGCCTGTAGTGTCATCTGCTGTCTTGCAAAATCAAGGACGTGTTTTGCACTCTTGATTTTGTGTGCCTTGGACCAGGACTCAAAGCCGTTTGACATGCTAAATAACCCTGACGGAAAAAACGAGTCGGCAAACTGCATCAGATGGAATTCATAATCAGTGTTCATGCACATTCATACTCCCGTGCGGGACAAATATCATCTCCCCTGACTCTAGATTGATTTCTCCGATACGGCCAAGAAGCTGTCTGAATGTCTCTTCTTCCACGTCGTTGTTTATCGGAAAGCAGACCATGTCGTCAGTTATTGAAATTGGCTTGTGCCTGTTTCCTATTATGTGCCCGACAAGCACAAGTGTCTCAAATAGTATTTTGCTATCAAGATTGCTTTTGGGTGTCACCATTAGCACCCTTTCTTTTATTTGAGACACTAGTATTGGGATTTTCGCATCAAGTAGATCTCCATGCCTTAGGCAAGTTCCAGAGTCAAGCACTATTCCAACGTCAATGCCCTTGCTTGTAGTCTTTCGCATACGTGATTTTGCCATATCAAGGCGGCTCAGTTCCAGCACGTCGTAATTTCCAACCTCTTTTGAGAGTGCGAATTTTTTTCCAACCTCTGCATCATCGTATATGTTACCTGTAATAGTATTTACTTGCAACACGATCCTAGTTCTACTAGCTTGAAATTATTGTTTTGTCTTCGAGGCGTTCTATAATTATTAAAATACCTGTAGGAGTAAGAGGAGGCGTCATGATGTTTGCTCCGCGTGAGATTGAAAAAATGTACATTTTTCTTGCAGCAGAGGTTGCCCGTAGGCGGAAGGCAAAGGGACTTAAATTGAATCATCCCGAATCCGTCGCACTAATTGCAGACTACATATTGGAAGGGGCAAGGGAAGGAAAATCAGTCACGGAATTGATGAGCTCCGCAAGAAGCGTGCTTACAAAAGACGATGTTCTTCCAGGCGTTGCCGATCTCATACACACCGTCCAGGTTGAAGCCACCTTCGATGACGGAACCAAGCTTGTCACGGTGCACGACCCAATAGTGTGATTTTATGATTCCAGGAGAATATATCATTTCCAAAGACCCAATACTTGCCAACAAAAATAGAAGGACGGTAAAGGTCTCTGTCAGCAATACTGGCGATAGGCCAATTCAGATCGGCTCTCATGTGCACTTTTTTGAAACCAATAGAGCGCTCCAGTTCCCACGCCAATCCGCATATGGGTTTCACCTTAACATACCAGCAGGAACGTCCATCAGGTTTGAGCCGGGCGAGACAAAGGAGGTGGAGCTTTGCGAGTATGGTGGAAAGAGAATCATTTACGGATTTTATGGCCTCGTTGGTGGAAGATTAGACGAAAAGAAAGACGAGGCGCTAATGAAGGCACAACAAAAACAGTTCCGGGGGACTTGATTTGACGCTAATCATACCAAGAAAACGCTACGTAGACCTTTTTGGCCCCACCACCGGCGATAGGATACGACTTGCAGATACTGATCTTATCATAGAGATTGAAAGGGATCTTTTAAAGTACGGAGACGAGGTAGTATTTGGCGGAGGCAAAAGCGCACGTGATGGGATGGGACAGGCAAGCGGAGTTGCAAGCAAGGACTCGCTTGATCTTGTAATTACCAATGCAGTAATAATGGATCCCATCATCGGAATCATCAAGGCAGACATTGGGATAAAGGACGGAAAAATAGTCGGCATCGGCAACGCTGGAAATCCAGACATCATGGATGATGTCGACATGATCATATCATCTAACACCGAGGTCATTGCAGGCGAACACACAATATGCACACCTGGCGGCATCGACTCCCACATACATTTCATCTCGCCACAGCAGGCAATAGACGCAATATGTAATGGCATTACCACGATGATAGGCGGAGGCACAGGTCCTGCTGATGGGACGAATGCTACCACATGCACTCCTGGTCCATGGAACATAGCAAGAATGATAGAGGCAGTTGACGATCTTCCGCTAAACTTTGGTTTTCTTGGAAAGGGCAATGACTCAAGAGAAGATGCGCTGCTTGAGCAGATCAAGGCAGGAGCATGCGGCCTCAAACTCCATGAGGACTGGGGTTCCACTCCTGCCACAATAGACTCGGCCCTCAAGGTTGCAGACAAGACTGACGTTCAGGTGGCAATCCACACGGATACACTTAACGAGTGCGGATTTGTAGACGATACCATAGAGGCAATCGGCGGAAGAACCATCCATACGTATCATACTGAGGGTGCAGGAGGCGGCCATGCTCCAGACATTATGAAGATAGCAGGCGAGAAGAACATACTTCCATCATCAACCAACCCCACAAGACCGTTTACAGTTAACACAATAGCAGAACACCTTGACATGATGATGGTGTGTCACCACCTAAATTCATCCGTGCCGGAAGATGTGGCATTTGCAGAATCAAGAATACGCGGTGAGACTATTGCTGCAGAAGACATACTGCACGACATAGGGGCAATCAGCATGTACTCATCAGATAGCCAGGCCATGGGGAGGGTCGGCGAGGTCACAACTCGCCTGTGGCAGACTGCAGATAAGATGAAAAAAATGACAGGCCGACTTGCAGACGAAAAGGGAGACAATGACAACGTACGGGTCAAAAGATACCTTGCCAAGATAACAAGCAATCCGGCCATCACACATGGCATATCAGAGTATGTTGGGACACTGGAGCCAGGCAAGATAGCAGACATTGTTATTTGGACTCCACAATTCTTTGGGGTAAAGCCCAAGATGATAATCAAGGGCGGATTCATAGCATATTCCCTGATGGGTGACTCGAACGCATCTATTCCGACGACTGAGCCTATTTACTACAAGCCCATGTTCGGCTCGCTTGGAAAGGCAGTCCAGTCAACTTCGTTTGTGTTTACATCCAAGATTGCAATAG
>JAWCRP010000053.1:0-6897 GCA_038869175.1 Candidatus Nitrosotenuis sp.
TTGGATTCCACAAAGATTCGCAGGCATCTGAAATGGAAGCCTCAATACAAATTTGATGATGCATTAGAGTATACAATAAAATGGTACCTCCAAAACAACAGTTTTTGTAGATCTTCTTTAAGATAGGAAACTTGTGATATTATGAAGGGAATTATACTCCACGGTGGCCATGGAACTAGACTAAGGCCACTTACTCATACAGGCCCAAAACAACTTCTCCCAATAGCAAACAAACCAATGTCTCAATATTGTCTAGAATCTTTAATCGAAGCCGGCATCACAGATATTGCAATAATAATAGGCGGGATTGGCTCCAACAAGGTAAAAGAATATTATGGAACCGGAGAAAAATTCGGTGTCAAGATTACATATGTAGAGCAAGACTGCCCAAGAGGGATAGCACATGCAATTCGACTTTGCAAAGATTTTGTCGCAAATGAAAAATTTGTCGTTTTTCTTGGAGATAATATTATTCAAAAGAACATTTGTGGTTTTGTCACAGCTTTTGAGAGATCTGATTCGAAAGCATCATTGTTGCTGTGCGAAGTAGATAACCCATCAAGATTTGGCATTGCCGATTTGAAAGATAGTGTGATAACAAAGATTATGGAAAAGCCGAAAAACCCTCCAACTAATTTTGCAGTAACTGGGATCTATCTCCTTACTCCCAAAATATTTGACGTGATAGACAGACTCAAGCCATCTGCAAGAAATGAGTTTGAGATTACAGATGCACTACAGATGTTATTGGAGGAGGGAAATAAGATCACCTATAACATGATAACAGATTATTGGAAGGACACAGGAACTCCAGAAGACATCATTCATGCAAACAAGGTCATTTTGGAAAGGATGGAACCTTATATTTTGGGCATTGTTGAGAACGGTGCAACAATAAGCGGAAACGTCATGATTGGCAAGGGATCTGTGATCAAAAATGGTTCGAAATTGACAGGACCGCTCATAATTGGAAAAAATTGCACAATTGGTAACGGCACTCGTATTGGCCCTAACACTAGTATTGGAGATAATTCAAAAATCGAGAACTGTGACGTTGAAGATTCTATAATCATGTCGGATTGCACCATAGATTGTAAAATTAAAATTCGACGTAGCATTATCGCTCCAAACTCAAGCATCATGTATAAAAATGGAACAAGTGAGGAAAAGATACTTTTGCTGGGCGAAGGCACCAAGATAGTGTTGTAGGCACTTTCATGATTCAAGATAAATACATCTAATAATGAAATTAATCAATAATGAAATTCGATGCCAATAGTTTGATCATCAAAGACATAGATGAGGTCTCTGAAGGCATACAAAAATTCATCAAAGAGCAGGTTTTCAATAATTTTAAGAAAAATGGCGCCGTGATCGGCATTAGCGGTGGCATAGACTCTGCAGTAGTGAGTGCTTTGTGCGAAAAAGCACTAGGCCCAAACAGGGTGCTGGGAGTACTGATGCCAGAAAAAGAATCTGATCCGAACAGCAGGATTTATGCGGAAGATCTTTGCAAAAAAATCGGCATAAAAACAGAGATAGTAGATCTGACACCGATTTTAGAGTCCTTTCATGTATACGAAACAAGAGATCAAATAATAAAAAGAAACTTTACAGAATTTGATAAATCCTGCAGGTACAGGGTAGTCGTTGTAAATGATCTGATGCAAAAAGACGGCATAAGCATTCCCTATCTTGAGGTTGCAGATGCCGATAATTTTGTGCACAAAATAAAACTTCCATATCAAGACTATCTGACTTTGACGGCTGCTACAAACATCAAACACCGCGTAAGAATGACCATATTATACTACCATGGTGAGAGAAACCATTTTCTTGTAGCAGGAACAACCAATAAGTCCGAAGTGGTTCAGGGGTATTTTGTCAAATACGGTGATGGTGGAGTCGATATAGAACCAATAGCAAACCTGTTCAAGACACAGATTTTTCAGCTTGCCAGGCATTTGGACATACCAGAGCAGATAATTCAGCGCAAACCATCTCCAGATACCTGGAGTTTTACGGTAAGTGATGAGGAGTTTTTTTATGGCATTCCATACAATGTGATTGATTTGTTGTGGTATGCAAGAGAACAGAACATTCCAAAAGGAGATATTCAAAAGGTACTTGGTTTATCGGCAGAGCAAGTGGATAGAATTTTTGAAAACCAGAGTAGAAAATGGGGTGCAAGCAAACACTTGAGAGAAATGCCTCCCAAGTGGGACGGAAAGATAATTTTGAATAAATGATTTTTACACTAATCTTTTAATGAGTAACAGAATTGTAAGATTGAGACAAAATTGACCAACACAAATCCACTTGTGAGCATAATCATACTTAATTATAATGCTGGTCAATTGTTAATGGATTGTGTAGAATCTATTTTTCGCACAGATTATGATAACTATGAGGTAATAGTTGTAGACAACCTCTCAAACGATGAGAGCCATAAAAAATGCAAAGCAAAATTTGAAAAGATTTTGCTTATAGAAAATACAGAGAATCTCGGTTATTGCGAGGGCAACAATGTAGGAATCAGAAAGGCAAAGGGCGACTTTATTGTTATTTTAAATCCAGATACGCTAGTTGAACCCAATTGGTTGACTGAATTGATCTCAACGTACAAAAAATTTGGCGATGGTCTTTACCAGCCAAAAATTATTGCCACCACAGATAGAAAAATGCTTTTGAGCACTGGCCAAATGCTAAATCTGTTTGGTTTTGGATATTCTAGGGGCAAGGGGGATGAGGATAAAAAACAGTATGAGAATGTAGAACAAGTTGGTTATGCGTCTGGGACGTGCTTGTTTACTTCAGCAGACACAATGAAAAGACTTGGGATGTTTGATTCCTTTTTGTTTGCTTATCACGACGATTTAGATCTCGGATGGCGTGGAATTCAGCGCGGCATAAAATCCTATTATGTCCCAACAGCGGTAATATATCATCCAGTTGAGGGATACAGTTTCAAATGGAGTAATTTCAAGTTCTTCTTATTAGAAAGGAATAGACAGTATTGTCTTCTCACACATTACAGTCGTTCTACTTATTACAAGATGCTCCCAGCCTTGATTTTGGTCGATGTAGTAGTATTCCTTTTTTATTTAAGAAAAGGAATAGCTTCTGCAAAGATAAAGGCTCATTTTGACATTATAAAAAACTGGTACAAGGTACAAGAACGTTATAAGGAAATTCAGAGTACCAGAACCCAAAATGATAAAGAGATCATAAGGGTTTTTTCTGATGAGTTGCTTGTGCCGCGGTGGGTAGTCAACGATGTAAGTAACAAACTATTCAATGGTTTTATCAGAATGCTTTCAAGTGCGGTAAGACGTTTTGTTTAGCTGCTGCGCTCTGAGATGACTACTGCCACTGCCACGTTTCCATCATGACTTAGTGAAATTGTGAATTTGTATGGTAGCTTTTTTGTAAGAAGGACGTGCGGCTTGGAATTTTTATGAGTTGTCTTTATTTCCAGCATGCCTATTTTTTCTTTGATGGATTTTTGCACTGCCTCCTTTACGGCGAATTTGGCTGCAAAATGCGGTGCAGAATTTTTGAATCTCAGGCAATAATCGATTTCGGATTCATGAAAGATTTTTGTGTAAAATTTAGGTCGTGAAGAATATGGAATTTTTGCAAAGTGACGTATATCGACTATATCAATACCTACACCGATCTTTTCGATCATCAAGAGAATTTCTAATAAGATTTATTTATTATCCACGGCTCGACAGTGATGCTACTATATGAGTATAGAAGACGATATAATGGAGATCTTCACGGAGGTTTTTCCCAACCTGTCAAAAGCTGAGTTTAACTGGAATAGACTACAAAAAGACTATGAAAACTGGGACTCATTTGCACACTTGCATTTGATATCATTAACAGAGTCGAAATTCAACATAACATTTTCAATTGAGGAAACCATATCAATAAATTCGGCTGCAAAGCTGCTTGAATATGTAAGAGCACATAAATGAATGTCATTATAGATTTTCTTCACCACTCAGCAAGCATCAACTCAGATAAGATCGCACTTGTTGATTTGAAAGGAAAGCTCTCTTTTGGCGAGCTGAGCGATGCAGTTTCTCAATTTTCCGCAGGCCTTTCGAGGTATCCTCAAAATAGCGTCATAAGTATTCTTTTTGAAAATTCAGCAGAGTTTGTAATATCGTATTTGGGAATACTTGAAGCAGGCTGCATCGCTCACCTCATATCGCCTACCGTAGCTGAGTCAAATCTGCACGAACAGATCAGATCGGCAGGCCCAAAACTCATAATTTATTCAAAATCGTTGCAGGAAAAGATAGACAAGGTACCCCACGAAAAGGCAGAGTTTGACGCCGTATCAAGGAAGGATGGTTCAGCAGAGTCACGAAAGGTTGTACCGTCTAGCACGGCCTATCTGATTTATACCTCAGGTACGACGTCTACTCCAAAGGGAGTCCCGGTCAGTCACTCAAATGCAGTTTTTACCACAAAAAACATCGTCGGCGTACTTGGGTACAACTCATCCGATGTCGATGTTTTACCCCTTCCATTATCTCATTCATTTGGCCTTGGTTGTTTGCACACATCGCTATTTGTTGGCTCTACACTGGTATTGCACAAAAATACACTAAACGTAAATGAGATTTTTGATTCAGTAAGAAAGTATTCTGCAACTACTTTTGCAGCCGTTCCTGCCACGCTAACAAAATTGCTAAGAGATAATCAAGAGGAAGTAAAGAAATATTTTGAAAATTTACGATTGATAATAACGAACAGCACACCAATACCACCTGAGACAGTGAACGGTTTTAAAAAAATACTCAAAAATGGAATTATTGCAACGTATTATGGACTGACCGAGGCTTCTAGATCTACATTTATGATCTTTGATAAAACTGGAAAAGAAGAATCAGTTGGAAAAACAGCCCCCCATGTTCAGATAAAGATAGTCAATAAAAATAACAGGTCAAGCGAGCCAGGTGAGATATTGATTAAGGGAGAAAATGTGATAAAAAATTATTGGAATAATCCCGATGCTGACAGAAATATCAACGATGGGTGGCTGAATACCGGCGATGTTGGCTATTTCGATGAGGATGGATTTTTGTATCTGACAGGCAGGACGGACGACATTATCAATGTGGCAGGCGAAAAGGTAGCACCAAACGAGGTTGAAAGTGTAGTGAAACTTTTATCTGGTGTTGAAGAGGCCGTTGCAATTGGCGTCAGTCACAGCATTTTTGGCCAAGTGGTTAAATTGTACGTCCAAAAATCAAAAGAATCTAAAATCGAAAAAAGAGATGTTATGGCTCATTGTATAAAGAATCTTGAGAGATACAAAGTTCCACTAGCCATAGAGTTTGTGGATAGTTTCCCCCGTACTGACTACGGCAAGATAAAACGATTTATGTTGCGATAATAGATTCTAATCAAAAAGATGGAAAAAGACGACGTATTCTCTGCAAATGAAAAGGAGCTCATGGAATACTACCATTATTCTGGCACTTGTGGTAAGATGAGATTGCGCTGGAGATTCCTTCGTACGTGGATATTGCACTCATTGGCGTACAGTTTGCCCCTACCCAACTTTGTCATTTTCTTACAGCGGGCAAGAGGGGTCAAAATAGGAAAGGGTTGTCATTTTTCCCCATATGTGCTTGTAGACTTGCTTTATCCGGAGATGATAACAATAGAAGACAATGTAACTGTCGCATCAAATGTGATGATTTTTGCCCATGTTAACCAGACTACTAACTTGTTTCTCAAGACACATGGATATCCACGCGTTGTAAAACCCGTGAACATCAGATCTGGTGCGATAATAGGTCCTGGCAGCATAATAACTGCAGGTGTTACGATTGGAGAAAATTCCATAGTTGGTGCAGGCAGTGTAGTGAGCCAAGATGTTCCAGATCATTGTGTTGTGCTTGGCAATCCAGCGCGTGTCATAAAAAAAATTGAGCACTGACTGTCTTTCTGGTCATCTGTGTGAAATATTATTAATTAATTTGAGTTGAATAATGTATTGAATTTACTTGGTATTGATTTTGAAGATTGGTTTCACCCCCAACTTGTTCAAAAATATACTAGCGGCATGAAAAAAGAACCCCAAGTGATCAAAGGAATCGACAAAATCTTGGATTTACTTCGAGT
This sequence comes from Candidatus Nitrosotenuis sp., assembly GCA_038869175.1. Taxonomy (GTDB): domain Archaea; phylum Thermoproteota; class Nitrososphaeria; order Nitrososphaerales; family Nitrosopumilaceae; genus Nitrosotenuis. Next base: position 6,148 of record JAWCRP010000053.1, read on the forward strand.
CAATGACACTTATGCTACCTTTTTTGTAGTAGGCGAGCTATTGGAATACGATCCCACACTTTTAGATAAAATAATCAATAATGGTCATGAGATTGGATTTCATACAATGTATCATGACAGACTTGACATATCAAGAATAGAAAATTTTTCTAAAGAGATTATTAGATTTGCAGAACTCACAAATAGACGCTCGAAAGGATTTCGTGCACCCACTTTCTCATTAAATCATAATAGTGCGTGGGCAGTGGATGTATTAGTAGGACATAATTATGTTTATGATAGCAGTGTGGTTCCTTTAAAGACGAGTATGTATGGACTGCCTAACGCAGAGATAAGGCCTTACAAGATCTCCAGTTCCTCCCTAGAAAAAAACGATGTAAATGGAAAATTGTTGGAATTTCCTTTGGCCGTAGGCCGATTCATGGGTAAAAAAATGCCAATTGCTGGAGGATTCTACCTAAGATTTCTGCCTTTAACTATTATCAAAAGTGCAATTCAAGAATACGAAAAACAAAACCTGCCAGCCACCTTTTATATTCATTCGTGGGAACTAACACCTGAATACATGCCACGAATCAAGATGTCATTTAAGGATAGTTTCATAACGTATCATAATATTGAAAATGCATTTTCAAGATTGAGTCAACTTTTGAAAAGTTTTACATTTACTTCTTTTGAACGATATATATCACAAAATAAATTAGGTATTTGAGGATCGAAAATATTGCAGTGTTTCTTCGATGCCTTTTT
>JAWCRP010000054.1:0-6708 GCA_038869175.1 Candidatus Nitrosotenuis sp.
CACGAATCTGTTTCCCATCTCCTTTTAGTATGAATAACTCCATGCATCTTTCTCCATCAATTTTACTGTGTAGGTGAGTGATTATGAGATTTTCATAACTATGTTTGATTCCTGCCACGATATCATCGTACTCGTCATCATGTATAACAAACAGAACCGCATGTTGTTTTCCTACAAGCTCTGTCTTTTGCTTTTCCTCAGATACAAATGTCCTAATGCCTGCTCTAATTACCTCAGAGCGTCCCGAAAACCCAAGACCTTTTTGTAACTTGTCAATCTCAGATAAAATCTCCTCATTCAATGAAATTGATACAATCGTCATGGTTGAGCTATTATTAATTAGTATATAACCTTACTAGGAAAAATTAATAATTTTATCCAATAATTATTAATTAGTTATTTACAATATTGATATTAATTATTAATCTTCAATAGATTTATTAATAATTTTTCAAGTAATTATGTGTGAAAAAATCAGCTGTTATTGTAATTACAGGTGTAGTTGCAATAATCGCATTCGGACTTAGTTTAACACAGATGGATGTAGTAATGCCATCTAATAGCAACAAAGAAATTCCAAATGAGAAAATCAAAGTGATAGCATCGTTTTACCCGCTTTATGAATTTACAAGAAATGTTGCAGGTGAAAAGGCAGACGTTTCCAGCTTTGTTCCAATAGGCGTGGAGCCCCACGACTGGGAGCCAAGTACCGGTGATATTTTAAAACTAAAATCTGCTAGAGTTTTTGTTTATAATGGTGGGAATTTTGAACCATATGTTATAAAACTAATCCAATCTGGCGAGTATAATAATGTCGTATTTGTTGAAACCATTGCTGGAATAAACCTGCTTAAAGCTGAAGATCATAAAGAGCACTTTGATGATCTTATCGAAGAAATTGGACAGATACTTCATGAAGTGGAAGATGGTCATATCTCAACATCAAACGCAATATCGCTACTGAGAGAGATGGTACACAAACACGAAAGTGATGGCCACGAACATGATGGAATTTTGGAACAAATAGAAAAAGTATTACACAATGTAGAAGACGGTCGTACGTCAGAATCGGCTGCAATCAAACTCATCCGTAGCATAGTAGAGCATTCTGGAGATCACGGACATGCGCATGACTTTGAATACGATCCGCACATCTGGCTTGATCCAATACTTGCAAAGCAGCAAGTTATGGTCATAAAAGAGGCTCTTGTGAGGGCAGATCCTGTAAATGCAGCATATTATGAGGAAAATGCAATGGAATACAATGCAAAACTTGACGCACTTGATGCAAAAATCAGAAGTGAGCTGTCTTCCTGTAAAAAAGATACCTTTGTTCCATTCCATAATGCATTCAGCTATTTGGCGCAAAGATACAACCTCAACGTCTTTGCTCTCTCTGGAATAGCACCTGAATCGGAGGCAACTGCAGCTGAGCTCAAGAGATTGGTTGACTATGTAAGGGACAATGAGATCAAAGTGGTCTTTGCAGAAGATCTTGTCGATCCGCGTCTTGCTCAAATCCTTGCAAACGAGGCAGGAGCCCAAGTCCTCATACTTAGCCCGCTAGAAGGAATCTCAAAAGATGACATGTCTGCAGGAAAGACCTATCTTGATAAGATGGAAGAAAATATTACCAATCTGAAGGTAGCACTTGAGTGTCAATGAACGTATTAGAGGTAGCAGACCTTTCAATAGAGTATAACGGACACCTGGCAGTAGACAATATCAACTTCAAAGTATCCGAAGGGGATCTACTTGGTATAGTTGGCCCAAACGGGGCTGGTAAGACTACCTTGTTTAGGGCAATTCTTGGTCTGCAGAACTATTCTGGTATCATCAGAATGTTTGGATATGAAGGTAAGAACTACCACCCATTACTTCCAATGATAGGATATGTTTCACAGAAGGTCAGCTTTGATCAAAACTTTCCTGCAACTGTAAAAGAGGTTGTCTCAATGGGGCTTTTATCTGAAAAAAAACTTCTCAAAGGAGCACTTTTACTTCAAAACTGTGGTTGTTGTTGGAATAGAATATACAAGAAAATCGACAAAAGCGAAGACAGAATAACTGAGGTGCTAAAGACGGTAGGATTGGAGTCACTTGGAGACAGAAGAATAGGCGAGCTGTCTGGCGGTGAGCTGCAGCGAGTGTTCATTGCAAAAGCGCTTGTAAAAGATCCAGTATTGTTGATACTTGATGAACCGGTGACCGGCGTCGATGTCGACACACAGAATAATTTTTACAATGTATTGAAGAAAATAAACACTGAAAACAAAATAACAATAGTCTGGTCGTCCCATGATCTTGACGCAATATCAAAACTTGCAAATCGTGTTGCATGCATGAACCGAAAGATGTTCTTCCACGGAGAAAAAGAAGAATTCTTCTCCAACAAGGATCTCCTAAAGACGTACGCCGAATCGGCAATGCAGATGCACATGCATCATCATGATTGATATGAGTCTTGAGATTTTTACTTACAGCTTTATGCAGAAGGGTCTGATTGCAGGTGTAGCAATCGCAATACTATGTTCTATGATGGGAACCTTTCTTGTTCTCCGACGATTCTCACTTTTTGGTGATGCACTTGCACATATGGCCTTTGGCGGGATCTCAGTTGGCATGCTGACTGGGATATACCCACTATGGACTGCGTTTATTGTATCTATACTTGGTGCACTTGGAATAACAAAACTCAGAAAGAGTACCAAGATATCAGGTGATGCAGCAATTGCAGTGCTCTTGGTGTCTGGATTTGGAATCGGGGTTCTCTTGATAAGCATCACAGGCGGATTCAAGGTGGACCTGTTCAGCTTTTTGTTTGGAAGCATACTTTTGATAAGCACAGAAGACACACTGCTTGTAGTTGGAATAAGTGCTTCTGTAATTGCCGCTCTTGCGGTGCTACGAAAGCCTCTACTACACATGACTTTCGATGAAGAACAAGCAAAAATAAGCGGCCTTAATGTTGATAAACTAAACTACGTCTTTATCATACTTGCAAGCATTACAGTCATCACATCGATGCGACTTGTCGGAATACTTTTGATATCCGCCTTGATAGTCCTACCCAACATCACAAGCATGATGTTCGGCAAAAGCTTCAGAAACACAATGTTGCTTTCAATGTCGATTTCGGTAATCTCTGTAGTTTCTGGTATAATCATTTCGTACTATCTTGATCTTGCGCCGTCCGGAACCATAGTGATGATATCTGTTGCAATACTTGTTGTTGCGCTTACCGCAAAATACCTCGGAATGATAGGAAAAACACCAGCCCAAATCAAGGCAGTGTAGGTATATCTACTGTATCTGCGAGTCTATTCTTCTTTTATCATGTATGCTTTTTACAAAGAACAGTGATGTGGCAATAATTCCAGCAGATATGAGTGGTGTCACAAGCTCTGCATATCTTATCTTGTAGTCCGGTTGTACTGCCACAGATTGATGCGTCTCAGAAATTACCACATTTCCAATCTTGTTGCCACGTTGTTCAACAAACCATATGTTGCCATTCTTATCGGATGTTACGAACTGAGTGAAACTTGACTTGGTTGGTATCTCAACTTCTACAAAGTCGTCATTATGAGGATCATAAACTCCAAGCTTGTCTACTGTATGCTGTGCAATCCAGATATTCTCAAATTTGTCTGCCGCAAGTCCAAACGGAAGTGATTCTGGATCGCTCACACTTATTCTCTTAAATGTCTGGAGGAACGGATTGAACTTGACAATTCCAATTCCAGTGTGTTCTGCAACCCACACATTCTGTTCTTTGTCAATAAACAACGCAAATGGTTCTTTAAGCAACTCATCCGGGGCGTATTCGTCAATACTTCCTGTCTGCGGATCAATGGAGCCTATCTTTCCGCCCTGTGATTGCACAAACCATATCTTTCCTGATGCGTCCTTTGCCAGTGCAACCGGGCCTGAGGGATTTGTTGGAATTGGAAATTCTTCAAATGTGCCATTCTTGGGGGAATACTTTAGCAGACTATGTCTGTCTGCAAGTGCAATCCAGATATTTCCCTCAAAGTCTGATTCCAAAGATACCGGTATTGCCTTTGTAGGCAGCGGTATCACCGTTATCTCTTCTTTTTGCAGATCCAAATAACCAATGTTGCCTTCTGGCGTATCGGTAAACCACACTTTATCCTTTTCCACCTTTAGAAATACTGTAGTCTTGCCATCAAACTCGTATGGTGTGAATTCTTTTTGCGATATTGAAAATTTCCACAATCTTGGCTTTGATGCATCACTAATCCATATGATATCGTCTCCATCATATGCCGGGTACAATGGTGCGGCATTCTCTGCAGGAATTGCATATTCTATTACATCTGCCTTGATCTGTGTTAACCTTGGCTTTACAAATGCAGAAAAGCTTACGACATCATTTGCATGCTCAGTTCGTTGTACTAGTATCTCTACATTCCATGTACCTGAAAACCCAAATGCTACCTGTCCTTCATATCTGCCTGAATCTGTAAGATTCATCGGTATATCTATTGGAGTGATGTTACGCTGTGCGTTTGACACCTTTACCCTAACCGATTCAACATCATTTAACCTGACACCGTCAAGGTCTTGTGCGAAAATGGATATGGTATTCTCTCCGCTGGTAAACGGGTATATGTTGACATCAAATCTGCTCTTCTCAGAAAAAATACTAGTGTCAAAACCGTATGTGATCTGTTTTGCCTGTACTTCCTGCATGCTGCTTACTGGAAGCGACGAGTTTGCCAAAAGTGCTACCATGCCAAGCAGTGCTATTCCAAGTATGGCTTCTATCTTCAATGATCTTTTGAGTTTTTTATGTATCGCAATAGAATCAGTCATGACAAGTTTTTCTGCAGGTCTTTGTATTTTGAGCTGGTTGTATCCGCCAAGTGCCATCATGATAGAACCTATGATTATTTTGGCAATTATCAGATATCCATAATATGATCTACTCAAAAGTGAGACGTCATCCTCAAGCAGCCATAAAAGCGTGGGACCTGTAACTATCAGTATGCCTACTGCAATCAGTGCAGTTGAGGAAAATCTTGGAATCATAACAAGTGCTGCCTTTTCATTCTTTCCGTTTTTTAGGCCTGAGATTGCAGGCAGCAATACAAATCCAAAGAAAATCACGCCGCCTATCCATACTGCGGCAAGCAGGTTGTGTGCATAATCTATTGCAACTGCAAGCATCTGCTGGCTTGCTGCGCCATGACCAATTATCGTAGTGGTGCTAATCAACACAAGTGATATGCCTGCAATAAGTGCGTGCTTTTTTGAAGATACGTTTGTCTTATTTTCCATCAAAAACCAGACTGCAAGAAGAACAATGGTTATTGCCATTCGTAGTATCCAAACTTCACCAAACGATGTACGCAACACATCCGAAGCCGACGTCTCAAGACGTATTGTTTGGACTACCAACATGAGTATGTTTGAGGCAAACACCAAAAACAGGCCTATGCCGGATACTGCAAAAAACTTTGATTGGAATGCCTTTTGTACTTCTATAAGATCATCTTTTAGTAGTTTTTTCTTTATGAGCGGTCTCCACAAAATAAGAGCGGCAATTGCAGAACCAAGAACTATTGTCTGACCAACAAGACCAGGAAATCTTGATGCAGCCTCTGGTAGATAGACTGTCTGCGATAGCTCAAGATCATCTGCGGGAGGTACGCTTACGTTGCCTACACCAAATACATACGCATATGGAACAAGGTGGCCGTCTACTTTGGAAAGCACCTGTGTTGTCACAGTATAGATTCCATCCTTCAGTGGTGGCGTTGTCACTATCAGTGAGGTTTCTGTTCCGTCATAATATCGGGTGTTTTTGTTGTCTATCTGATTCCCATCGCTATCAAGTACTCTAATGTAGCTAAAATCGATCTCTACTGCTTCTGAAAAATGGATTACAACTCTATCAACACCAGCTGCTACTATCTGAGAGCGCGCCGGCTCTGAGCTCAAAAACAGAGGATGTGCGTAAGCAAGAGGAACAGCAGATATGAATATAAGCAAAAAAACTAGACCGAATCTTTTCAACAACATGTTTGGTCATTTTGCTAATTTAAACAATCTATCAGTTTGATAGTTCTACCAGTTTCACAAAGTAAATAACAGTAAACAGAGTACTGATAACGTGAACAAGTTTATCGCAATTACTGGCATTGTTATTTTGACTACTGGATTCTACTCAGCGTATGCTCATGTGGATGTCTTTGTAGACCCATATGATATCGAGGTAGGATGGCGTGAAGAGCCTCCGCTTGTGAACCAGCAGAATGCAATAACCTACAAAATAATGAAGGATGGAAGCGGCGTGACAAACGCGTTTAGAGATATGACTGCGACGGTTAAATCTGGAAGCGTATCAAAACAGCTTGAAATACTATCCGATGTGAGAACTGGACATTATTACTCCAAGATAATCCCAACACAAATGGGGCCTATTACAGTAGAATTAAGAGGTACCATTGCAGGAGTACCAATTAACGAGCAAATCACAATAGAGGATGTTGAGGACATTAACCTTTTGGCGTTTCCGCCAACTGGCGCCTCACAACTTCCTGACCTTGTGCACCTAAAGAACGCGATGAGCTCACTCCAAAAAGATATTGCACAGATAAAATCAAGTGGCGTTGACGGCAGCCAAACCGATGTCGGCAAGTCATATGATTACGCAGTATTTGCACTTGGCATTGGTGCGGC
>JAWCRP010000055.1:0-6705 GCA_038869175.1 Candidatus Nitrosotenuis sp.
TAATTACATCTGTGACCAATGTGCCGACAAGCAAATTTAGTTTTTGTGATTCTTGTTTACCAATACGTGCAACATCATGACCAAGAAGGTCCGGATATTTCATCCACTTACGATATCACACAATGTATTAAAATCTATTTACAAAAAATTTCTTTAGATGTATTTTTGTTGTGTGGCGAGTATTGAGAGAGATTTGTAGATTTTTAGTTCTATGTCGGTAAACTACGTACAGTCATGTTCCTGAATTTTGATTTCCAGACATTTCCTGTCCGCTTTCTCTAAAATGTTTGAGATCTTCTCCAGTAATGACGTCTTCCTCAGGTGGAACGTAATCTCGAACATCATGTCTTAACTTTCCAGGATATTTCCCTTGGGTTGCCAAAGCAACTCCAATAAACAACACGAATGAGACAATAGGAGGTATCATTGTATCTAATCCTGCCCATTCTTCTGGCATGCTAAAGAAGAAATACAATCTGAGAAATGAGCCTACAAGAAGCGACGCAATAGCTGCAGGCATGTTTGCTTTCTTCCAAAATAGCCCCAATGTCAACGGAGCAAACGCTCCTGCAAATACTATGTCAAATGCCAAAATCAGGTATATTCCAGGTGCTGGAACAAAGTAACCTAATGAGGTACCGGCAACCATCATCGGTATGATTACTAAACGAGTCACCACCAAAAGCTTTCTGTCACTCCATCCGGGTTTACCCATCCATCTTCTCCTAATGATTCTCTGCATGAGGTTCCTTGAGATCACGCTTGATATTGCTAAAAGGCCACCACTTGCCGTAGACATTGAAGCACCTATAACACCCATCAGTATAGATGCGCCAATTGCAAATGGCATAAATTGTGTTGACAAGACCGGTAGAGCCTGATCTGGCATAATATCTCCTGGCAGATAATACACTGCGACTATACCCAACATGCTAGTTGGCACCACTGTGAACAATGTTAATGCGCCGCCCATGAATGCACCGCGACGTGCAGTACTTGGGCTTCTTGCTGAAAATACTCGTTCCATAAAGTCAAGTGCCACTATATCTCCAAGACCAAGCGCCAAGATCGCACCCCAATTGATTAGTGCACCGTTTGCAACATCAAATAATCCTGATAGATCAAGAAACTCCGGGGGAGCACTGCTATAAATGACATCCCATGGTGTATCTGAGAATCCTCCAAAGAAGAAGAGAAATCCGGCCCAGAAGGAGCCTATTGCAAGATACACCTGAAATAAGTTGGTGTACGCAGATGCAAACAATCCTCCAGCTATTGTATATGCAACTACCACCAATGCCCCAATCAATATTCCCCAGAAAAAGTCAATTCCAAATACGATTTCTAAGATAAATCCGCATGCTGCCAGATTTCCTGCAACAAGCACTAAAAAGCTGATTATCATAAGAACGCCAGAGATGCCTTCAGCTCCATTTCCATACCTCCGATAGTAAAAGTCAGGCAGTGTGATCATTGCCATTTTGTTTAGTGGTTTTGCATAAAATGCACCAGTAATGAGCAGACACAATCCAAGACCTATTGGAATTACTGCACCTGCCCAGAAGCCAAACTCAAAAACCAATGCAACATTACCCAGTGAAGAGTTTCCATCAACTGCTTGTGCTGCAAGCATCGTGCCAACCATGGCAAGTGGCAAACTCTTTCCTGCAACAATGAGTCGTTTGCCACTGTTCTTTACCAGCTTGCCAGCAAACACTCCGACTGCAAGTGTGATGATTATGAAGGCAGCAACTGCTATGCCAAAGCCATCGAGTACCACGGAATGGCTTGCTGCTAAAATTATTTAAATATTGAAAAAACGTGGTAAAATACGTATTAAGAATCAAAATTTGTAAGTATTATACAATTTTAGCGAATTTATTGTCTAAAAGCCCAACTATAATGAAAATCATTTTTCTAGTCATGTAATATCGTTATGTCGATCAGGATCAGATCTGTAGAAATTGCAGCTTGTGACTGTAAAAGCAAGCAATTTGAAATTCTTATTTATTCAGAGTTACAATCTCACTGATGGACAAACAGTATGCATTTGCAGTAATTCTTATCATATTAGGCATTGGGATGACCCAGTATGGTAATGCAGGATCATTTATTGTTGGAATTGGGATTGGCACGGTTGCAATTGCATCGGTTTGGTTGGTTATCAGGATAGTAAAAGAGATCAAAAAAAAGTAAGCAAATACTTCCTGAAAATATATAAACTTGATATTGCCTTATTGACTGATGCCGGGACAAGGTTATTCTACTGTTGGATTGAAGCCTGCAGTTCAGGCAAGGCTGCAAAACATTACTGATACGTATTATCCTGGTATGTTTTTGCCCAGCACGCTGATAATCATGATGAATGAGGTAAAACGCGGGTATTATTCCATAGAACCACACAATATCAGGGTGGATTTGGCAGGTCGATATAACTCGATTACAATCAGATCAGATGTTCATGAGTGGTTGGAGAAGAATTATGAAGAGCTAGGCAAGGAATATGAACAGCGTTACAAAGTAGAGTGTTTCTCCAAATTCATCAGCTATTTTATGATAAACCTATTTGAATCTAAATTAGATACACAGAACCACGTGATTAGGCTAAAAGAGTCTGATTTTGCTTGGCTCCAAGATGAATACAAAAAACGCAAGAACAATACGGCAAAAAAGTATGAGGTACCTACGTTTGATAGGTTTGCCGATTTATACATTAATGAACTCCTTACAAAGGTAAAGACGGCAAGAGAGATACTTACGCTATAATTTTAGCGTTGAAGAAATAGGATTAGAGTAAAGGCATCGTATCTATGAGTCTTGCATTGGTTACATGGCCATCGCGTTCCTGTATTTCTAGATCAACAATGTATTTCATGTTGTTCAACAGGAAGTTAACTTGTACATCCCATGCTTGTCTTGGTCCTTTTTCTGGAACTTGGAATGCCTCATTGACCCGAAAGTCAGATACATTTCCATATAGAGCACCTATTACTCGTCTAGATTCTCTTTCTATGTCTTCTTGTGTGCTAACTTGTACCACGCAGATAAAATGCATTTGATTGTTATAAAATTTTTGTTAGATTTGGAAAATTAAAATTTGTAAATTGCGAAATTACGCATACGTACTTTACCACTGTTTGATCAATGCAGACAACACTCTTAGAATTTTTTATTGTTGAATTTCTTAAAGAGCGAGGTCTTTTTCTTTTTTTCAGTTTCTGCAAGTATTTTATTTTTGTAGTATAAGGCAGTCTGATTGTTTGGGTCAATTTGTAGTGTTTTATCATAATACTCTAGTGCTTTGTCGTATTTTCCAAGCGCAAAAAGCAGTTTGCCTTTATAGCTGAGAGCGTAGGCGTAGTTTGGATCGATTTCAAGGGCCTTGTCACAATAGATTATAGCTTCTGTGTACTTTTTCTTGTGTTCTAAAAGCCACACCATACTACACAATGCAACTATGTTTCTTGGTTCAAGCTCCAAGGCCCGTTCACAGTGAAGCCTTGCAGCCCCAAACTGTTTTAATGAGAATAGCGAAACACCCTTGCTGTACAATGCGCGGACATTTTTTGAATCATATTTTAGAACTTTATCAAAGCATTCTATTGCCTTTGCATAAAGGCCCATTCTGTCCAAGATTAGGCCTTTATTTATCAGCGCCTCAGTACATTTGGGGTCGATTTTGAGCGCTTCATCGTAAAACGCAAAAACATCTTTTTTTGTAAATCCTGCAAAGTCTAGCGTCCAGCCCTTTGCTACAAGAGCTTTTGTATTTTTTGTATTGAATTCCAAGGCCTTCGTATAGAATTTGATTGCTTCTTCGTGTTTGCCCTGCTTTGTGAGTTCTGCGCCACTCTCATACAGGTCATCAGATCGCACAGCATCCTCTTGCATTGCTTGGTTTAGAACTGCGATCGATTCTGTTTTTCTGTTTAAGCGCCCCAATACAACACTCTTTGCATATAGCGCATTAGAATTATGAGAGTCCTTTCCCAACACCAGATCCAGTAATGCGATGGCTTTTTCATGATTACCAAGCTTGCTAAGGCATGTTGCTTTTGATGTTAATGCATCCATGTGTTTTGGATCTAATTGTATTACTTGTTCAAAGCTCCGTATTGCTTGCTCATATCTTCCTAGTTTTTCTAATGCAACACCTATGTGAAATAATGCATCCATGTGTTTTGGATCTGTCTTTATGACCTGATTAAAGCAGTCCAGTGACGATTTAGAGTCGCCTATCTTTAGCATAACCGTTCCCTTATGAAACTGTGCAACCGTGTTATCTGGTTCTATTGATAATGCTTTATCAAATTCCGATAATGCCTTTTTGAATTCATTGTAATAGATCGAATTAAGACCACGATTGATAAAATGCCACGCATTTTTCTGAGTATTGATTATCAATGACGTAGTTATCGGTGTTTGTTATTTTTATAGTTAAACTATTAGGAATACAAAAAGTAAGAAAACGTAGTTTACTTAGAATGTTTATTTAGCAAATTGAGAATTACTACTATGGTAGTGAAACTAGAAAAGATTCTAGTTCCGTTGGATGGCTCCGAACACTCAAGTAGAGGGTTGGAGAAGGCAATTTTTCTTGCAGGACTGTCTGGTGCAGAGATTACGGTGGTTACGGTCATTTCTGTATATCCCACTCTTGCTGCCGCCGTCACACACTACCAAAAATACCTGATTAAGCAGGCTGAAAAGCAGATAAAAATTGCAAAATCCCTAGTTGAAAAGAAAGGGATAGCCTTTAGATCTGAGATTATTCTAGGTGGGTCTACTGCAGGAAAGATAGTAAACTACGCAAAAAGTGGCGGATTCGACCTAATAGTGATTGGCTCGCAGCAACGCAGCAAGCTCAAGGAGGCCATTCTGGGAAGCGTGGCTGACGCAGTACTACACAAATCAAAGGTTTCCGTACTACTAGTAAGATAGAGAACAATCGGTAAATGGATCATAATATTTTGCGTTTATGAGTTAACAACTGTCTTGTGAATTCATGTTTTAACAAAATAATTTTCTAGAAAAAATAAAACTAGTATTAATGAATGATTTTTGTTATTCAAATTAATTCAAATGCAGTTTGATGTGGAAAACGTAGTTTACTTAGAATGTTTAATAACTAAATTACAATAATAATTCTGATAAAAATGGGAATGGAGTTTTATGGTGATGATTACAGGGGCGCAGATGTAGCACCGTTTGTAGGCATTAACACATTTTTACATTTACCATGGTTAAGAACACATGAGGAGCTCAAGAGAGTAAAGCCAGATGTTGCATTTATTGGAGAGCCGTTTGATTTTGGTACAACTATTCGTCCTGGCGCCAGATATGGACCACGAGCACTTCGAGCTGCATCAACCATTCCGTCTCCACCATATGAGCGTTTCAACATAGAGACCGGTGCAGATCCATTTGGAACTTTCAGGGCTATAGATTACGGGGATGTCCAAGTATCTCCAGGAGACGTAATAGAGTCACATAGAAGAATGACGCAAAAGGTAAAGGAGGTACTAGATGAGAACGGCATACCAGTGATGTTAGGTGGAGATCACTCTATCACATATGCAAATGTCAGGGCATTTGCCAAGAAATACAAAAACATCGGAATGATTCACTTTGATACACATGCAGACTGCGCCCCACAAGGCCTTACAGGTTACAAGTATGATCATGGCGCTCACATAAGGAGGATAATGGAGTTAGGATGCCTGAAGGGAAAGAATTACTCGTTGGTTGGACCAAGAGGCTACTGGCCAGGGCCAGATTTGTACAAATGGATGGCAGATCAAGACTTTCAGTGGTTTACAATGCTGGATGTAGAAGAGTTGGGAATCGACATGATTGCCAAAGAGATTGCAGATAGGGCCAACGATGGAACAGATGCAGTATATCTGAGTTGGGACATAGACTCTTTTGATCCGGCATATGCGCCGGGAACTGGTGAGCCAGAGCCCAATGGACTTACTTCTAGGGAGGGAATCAGGATGGTAAGACTGTTATCAAAATCGTTTGATCCCGACAGGTTTTCAATGGATCTGGTAGAAGTAGCTCCTGCGTATGATGTAAGTGATTCCAGTTCCTACAACGGAGGAATTACATCCGGATTAGGACAGCGGCTGATAGTGGAATTGTTGGCCGGCCTTTCACTTACAAAACGCGGTTTGGAAGACGGTAGTCCAATACGACCTCATGATTATCGTGGAAAAGGAAACACTTATCATTTTGGCGATGGACCACGCGCCAAGATTCCAAAGAGAGAATGATATCAATTATTGTGACGATTCAGGGGGAATCAGATACGAAACCATACACTGTAAATTATCACTATCCAAAAAAATCAGACGAGATGATATTTTTCCAGGCCGCCAAAATGATTGATGAAAGACTCTGCAAGGGTTTGAGAATTAACATCAATGAAACGATTACAATTTTTGCGTCATATATTGTGGCAGAACTCAGAAGCGGCAGGACTGGAAAAGAGATTGCCAGCAACATTACAAGAATTCTTACTCCAGGACAGGTTCTGATTGGGGTTCCAGAGAGTCTAAGAGAAGTGGTGTTTGTTACCCTAGTGGATCATATTAAAGAAACAATAGTCATACAAACCCCAATTCCAGTAAACGAGTATGTTTTAGGAGCTTTGTAATATGCAAAACATGCCACCTAGGAGCACTAAATGATTGATGAGTTAGT
>JAWCRP010000056.1:0-6664 GCA_038869175.1 Candidatus Nitrosotenuis sp.
AAAAAGACCTAGAGCAGGTCTATCCGAGTGACACCAAGATCTCACTTGATAAAATTATAAATGACACACAAAAAACTTGGCAGAACCTGTTCAATATGGAACAACAGGCAATCGAGGCTGCCAAGATTCGCAAGCGCCTGGGTGAGCTGAAATCAAGCGAGACAATTCTTGACTATATCAAGGAAAAGGCGCAAATCCAAAAAGAGATCAAGCACTTGCAACTGGGTCCAAAAAGCCTTGCCTAGTGATAATATAATTACTAGCCCTCTAATTCTAGTTTTACGAATATCTTGATCATATGACATTTCAAATTGGGGACAAGATTAGCATTGTTCAGAGGCCAAGTTGAGAAGATTTGCACCATAATGACATTCTTCAGTATTATGGTGTCGATACATACTGACTCAAAAATGAAAATGGCGGCATGATTCTTGAGGCTAAACCCCCTGAAACCAAGCTCGAAAAAATCACTATATGTGACCAATAATTATACAAAATATAGAATGAAGTAGATATCTGAGATCCAGCCTATTATTTATTTATTGAATATGTAATCAATCAAGGTAGGATAATGGTAAAAAGAGCGGTTCGGCTTAAGAACAGGGGCACATCCAAGGGAAAGAAGATTTCTGGGTCAAAGGGTAAGAAAGTTCCGATTGCAAAATACGATCCGCTTGGAAACAAAGACAATATCGAGCAATACGTGCATTCAGATAAAACCAGGGCCTACAATCCACCAGTAGGGTTGGTGACGCCAGATACAGACAAAGATGCGGCCAAAAAAAAGTATTCCTACGATCCACATCTAGATCCGCAACTGCAATGGGCTGGCAAGGCAGAACGCACCAGTTTCGAAGTAGACACGGTTTCTTTGCATGTTCATGAACGAATTGATCCTCTTACAATAATCGAAAATGTCGTCAGGGAGGACCAAGGGCCTGTCCAAATGACGCTCTTTCATTATTTCGAACAACCAGAACAAAATCCACCACTAAGGGAAGCAATACAATTCTACAAGCATAGCCAAAACTGGTCTAATCGATTGATAGCTGGAGATTCTCTCCTTGTCATGAATTCGTTGTTACAGAAGGAAGGCATGGCTGGAAAAATTCAGATGGTTTACATCGATCCACCATACGGCGTCAAGTATGGCTCTAATTTTCAACCATTTGTCAACAGACGTGAAGTTACTGATAGAAGGGACGATGATTTAACTCAAGAACCAGAAATGGTGAAAGCTTTTAGGGATACTTGGGAATTGGAGATACATTCCTATTTATCATATCTAAGAGATCGAATTCTTCTCACGCGAGAATTATTGTCTGAATCCGGCAGTTGTTTTGTTCAAATATCTGATGAAAATTTACATCATGTCAAAGAGATTATGGATGAGGTTTTTGGGCCAAAAAATTTCGTCAGAATAATAGCTTTTAGAAAAACATCTTTCGCGTCTAGTAAACTACTTCCACCGATTTCAGATTATATCATTTGGTACGCTAAAGATATTGAGCAGATAAAATATCATCAGCCATTTGTGAAAAAAGACATACCCATCAATGATCCTAATTATAGATTTGTTGAACTTCCTAATGGTTCAAGACGTCCTATGACATCAGAAGAACGAACTAATCCATCAATCCTGCCAAGTGGTTCCAGAATCTACAGGTATAGCGACATTACATCCCCAGGTAAATCTTCTCATGATGATAGATTTGAATTCAATAAAGAGATCTTTACACCAGGACCTAGAAGACATTGGAGAATATCGATTGATGGAATGAAAAAACTTGTAGTAGAACGAAGAATTGAAAAGTTCGGAAGTCAGCTAGCTCAAGTTAATTTCTTTGATGATTTTCCGTATGTTACGTTAGATAACATATGGAACGATACAGGAACAGGTGGATTTGGTGATGACAAACTCTATGTAGTACAAACAACACAAAAAACAATTCAACGCTGTCTTCTGATGACTACTGATCCAGGTGATTTGGTATTTGATCCCACATGCGGTTCTGGCACTACAGCATATGTTGCGGAACAGTGGGGAAGAAGATGGATAACATCAGATACATCACGTGTGGCCGTTGCTATAACAAAACAGAGACTCATGACTGCAGTTTTTGATTATTACCAACTTTTACATCCAACAGAAGGAATTTCAAGCGGTTTCAAGTATGAAATGATCAAACATATCACATTAGGTTCAGTAGCATATGATCAACCTTCTGCAGAAGAACCTCTCTACGATAAACCGATCATAGACAAATCAAAAAGAAGGGTATCAGGCCCGTTCACCATAGAAGCAGTTCCTTCTCAGAGGGTGCTATCTCTTGCAGACTCGGAAATTTCTACTCAGGAAGCAGATACTAGCGTTGCACGCTCGGGAGAGACAGTCAGAATGAATGATTGGATTGGTGAATTGCAAATAACAGGCATACGTGGCAAATCTGGCCAAAAAATAGAATTTGCAAGAGTTGAGCCTATTGGAGGAACCCGATATATTCATGCGGATGGAGAAACAAAAGAAACTGATTCAAAAAGAGTAGTAATTTCATTTGGCCCTGCTTATGCTCCGCTTGAGCAGAGACAGGTGGAGCTAGCTATAGAAGAAGCACATAAACTTGTTCCTAAACCAAAGATAATTGCGTTTGTATCATTCCAATTTGATCCAGAAGCTGCAAAAGATATTGACGAATTGGAATGGCCTGGAGTAAATGTTCTGAAAGTACAAATGAATACTGATCTTCTCACTGCAGATCTAAAGAAGAAACGTTCTAGCAATGAGTCATTCTGGCTAGTTGGGCAACCAGACATTGAACTCAATAAGAAAGGAGATAAGCACATAGTCGAAGTTAATGGATTTGATTACTATAATCCAAAAACTGGTGAAATCGAATCTGGAGATGTTTCGAAGATTGCAATGTGGATGCTTGACACGGATTACGACGGCAGAAGTCTTTACCCGCGCCAGATCTTCTTCCCAATGGCGGGTGAGAAAGACGGCTGGGCCAAGCTCGCAAAGAACCTGAAGGCCAAAATAGACGAAGAAGTGTTGGACAGGCTATTCAAAGGAAACGTGTCTCTTCCCTTCTCGCTCGGTAAAAACAAAAGGGTAGCAGTAAAGATTATCGACGACCGAGGAATCGAATCGCTGAAGATAATCGAGGTCAGATAATGACCACTACCGACCAGCTGATTATCAACAGTCCCTATGAGATGCCGCAAAAACATCTCAAATACATACGAGAGATTAGAAAATTTGAGCTTGTCGAAGGAAGACGCCCAGCAGGGTATGTTATTGCGTCAGAGAGCTCCAAGTCATTTGACGATCCTGGGATATTCGTCGAGCTCCCGCTAGTCAACCAGATAAGAAAAAGAGTCGACGTATGGAGGGAGAACGGATATCCTGGAATAACCAGCATAACCAAGAAGCTGTTGCAACATTGGAAAAACTATGACGAAAGGGAATTCAAATTTTTCTTCTGCCAAATAGAGGCAATCGAGACGCTCATCTGGCTTGTCGAGGCACCTGAAAGTGAAAAACAAGGAATCGACATACCAAGCGACGGCGGCCTGTTCCGCAGAATATGCTCGAAAATGGCTACCGGAAGCGGCAAGACCATTGTCATGGCAATGCTCATAGCTTGGCAGGTGCTCAACAAAGTCGCGTATCCAAAAGACACAAGATTTACAAAAAATATTCTTGTGGTTGCCCCTGGACTGACTGTAAAGAGCAGGCTTCAGGTTCTGAATCCATCTGATTCCAATAATTATTACTCTCTTTTTGATATTGTACCGTCCACCCTGTTTGACAATCTGAGGCAGGGAAAGATCAAGATAATCAACTGGCACATGCTTTCCCCGTTGGACCCCAATGCCGGACCAAAAGTGGTAAAGAAAGGGGAGGAAAGCGACGAAGCGTTCACTAGGAGGGTTCTTGGCGACTTTGCAGATTCTAAGAATATTCTAGTAATCAACGACGAGGCTCATCATGCGTGGAGAACCAACATCAAGGCAGAAGGAAAGTATCAGCGAGTTGGTGAGAAAATTGACAGTGCAGAAGAGGCGACAATATGGGTCGATGGCCTTGACAGAATAAACAAGATGCGAGGCATATTGTACTGCCATGATTTCTCCGCAACTCCATTAGCCCCATCTGGCAAAAAGTCCAGCGAGGAGACCCTCTTTGGATGGATAGTCAGCGACTTTGGGTTGAATGACGCCATAGAATCTGGCCTTGTAAAGACTCCGCGTGTTGCAATCAGAGACGAAGGCAAGCTCACCAAAGACATGAAATCTCGTTTTTACCACATTTACATGGACGCCACCGTCAAATCCGATTTAAGTAGAAAAACTGAATTGCATGAACCACTTCCGGATTTGGTTACAACCGCATACTATCTTCTCGGAAAAGATTGGCTTGACTGGAAAAAGAAATGGGAAGAGGCTGGAATGAAGACGCCACCGGTAATGATCACAGTATGCAACAGAACCGAGACGGCCG
The DNA here is from genome assembly GCA_038869175.1 of Candidatus Nitrosotenuis sp. Lineage (GTDB taxonomy): Archaea > Thermoproteota > Nitrososphaeria > Nitrososphaerales > Nitrosopumilaceae > Nitrosotenuis. The sequence continues at coordinate 4,505 of JAWCRP010000056.1, forward strand.
CCAGAGTAGAACATGCTTTCCTCAAAGGAAAGATCAGAATAGACGAGCTAAAGGATCCTGAAAGAATGCTGAGAATAGACAGCAAGGTGTTAGACGAGGCCGAGAGTATGGACTCTGAATCCGAGACTGTCGAGGTTTTTGGTGAAGGTAAGACGCTCACCAAAAAAGAAGAGGCCGAGCTTTTGCGACGCAAGGTCGACACGGTAGGAAAAGTCGGTCAGCCAGGAGAGCAGATTCAAAACATAATTGCCGTCGCCATGTTGTCAGAGGGTTGGGATGCAAAAACTGTCACGCATATCATGGGACTGAGGGCCTTTTCAAGCCAACTTCTTTGTGAGCAGGTAGTTGGTAGGGGCCTGAGAAGGACATCTTATGACGTGAATCCTCAGACTGGTCTTTTCGAGCCGGAGTACGTCAACATCTTTGGAGTCCCATTCACGTTTTTACCCCACGAGGGGGGAGAGGATGCTCCACCTGTACCACCTACTCCAAAAACAAGAATCTATGTGGACGATGAAAAGAAAGAGCATGAAATCTCATGGCCCAACGTAATCAGAATCAACCACGTGTACCTGCCCAAACTGTCACTTGATCTCAAAGACATCAAATCAATAGAGTTAAGGCCTGAAGACACTCCGCGCTTGGTGGAAGTGGCACCCATAATCGAAGGCAAGCCGGATGTGACAAAGATAACGGAGATAGACCTAGACAGCCTCGGGAAACGCTACAGAAAACAAAGGCTCATCTTCGAAGCGACTCTTGAGATTTTTGAGCAGATGCAGCCGACTTGGAAGGGCAGAAAGGAAATACTGCTTAGTCAGCTCACAAAGATAGTCGAGGACTTTATCGACTCCAACAAAATCGTAATCAAAAGTAAATTCTTCCAAGAAGACTTCCGCAAAAGGCTCTTGATAATGCTGAACATGAGAAAGATAGTACAGCACCTGTTCACAGCAATCAGGTTCGAAAACACACAGACGGTCGTTCCAATATACGACAAAGAGATGCCGATAAAGTCCACGTCACGGATGATGACATGGTACACAAGCAGGCCGTGCGAGATTACAAAAAAGTCCCACATAAGTCATGTTGTAGTAGACAGCACGTGGGAGGCCTCGGAGTCATTTGAGATGGAGAGGAACAAGGAAATAGTATCCTGGGTCAAGAACGACCATCTAGGATTTGCGATAGAATATGTCTACAACGGAGTGATACACAAGTACTATCCGGACTTTCTCATTAAACTGAAAAATGGCAAGATGTTTGTTTTGGAGGTCAAGGGTAAGGATGATCAACAAAACAAGATAAAACGACAATATCTGGCCGAATGGATAGAAGCAATAAACACAGACGGCAGGTTTGGAATCTGGGAATGGGATGTGAGCTTCCGCACATCGGACATCAAAGACAAAATAGCAAAACACGCGGCCTAACAACAATCACACCGCGTTTATTTAAGCTCGTTTTCTCAATTCATTTCATGCCCGAGTATGACGAGAATGGAAATCTCATAAAAAAGGGTGAGATCAAGGCCACAATATCTACAAAAGCCAGGAAGAGATCAAAGTCATACCTCTGGGTAAAAGGATAGATTCGCAAGATCTAGTTTGACTGTAACTTCTCTTTGATTGCTAAATAAAGCGGGTCGTCACTGGGTTTGTCCAAGAGATTTTGAATGAATTTCTTTGGATCCTTCTTCCACTCCAGAACTACCTGAAGATGCTTTAGAAATGTTGGAAACGCATTCCTCTTCTCAGTCTCTATTGACCAGTCAAACCTACCGGTGTTTATGCCACCTCTCAGGGCCACAAAAACTATGCATGTGCTAATCTGATCCTCAGGTATTCCTTCCAGTATGGAATGCATTTTTCTATATACCGAAAGTTGCCTCTTGTGCTCAGACGCATAGTTAGAGTTCTTGTCGGTTTTGTAGTCAACTATCAGGTATCCATTATCATGCTGGAAAACAGCGTCAATAAATCCAGTGAACATCAAAGTTGGGTCGTCATAATCAACTAGGGATCTGAGTGGTAGGTTGCGCCATTTCTCTACTCCAACGATCTTCAGGCCCTGATAATCCTTCTTCAGCTGTTCAATGGCATTCAATCCGTTTTCCACCGCTCTACGTACATCGCCATCAAAATCTTCCAATTTTGCTCG
>JAWCRP010000057.1:0-6497 GCA_038869175.1 Candidatus Nitrosotenuis sp.
GAAAGCAAGGAGTTCATTTGGATAGCGAACTTAATGAACAGTCGCTTCGCGCCGTAATATCGCAGTATAAGGAAATTTGCCAGAAACACACAGGAAAAGAGTTTCCATCAAATCCTGATGACCAATTACTACTTGCTGTAAAGGCAGTCTTTAACAGTTGGATGGGTGAAAGGGCGGTGGTCTATAGGGAGAAAAACCATGTAACAAAGGACATTGCGGATGGAACTGCAGTTAACGTGGTTGCAATGGTATTTGGTAATATGGGCAATGATAGTGCCACAGGAGTTGTCTTTACCAGAAATCCAGCAGATGGAACAAACAAGATTTTTGGCGACTATCTTGTAAACGCACAAGGCGAGGACGTCGTGGCAGGCGTCAGAACCCCAAAGCCCGTAGATGAGATGAAAGTTGAAATGCCAAAAAGCTATGAATTGCTGTTAAAAACCTGTAAAAGACTTGAAAAACATTACAACGAACCACAAGATATCGAGTTTACAATAGAGCAGGGAAGATTTTACTTGTTGCAGACAAGGTCAGCAAAGATGAACGCCTCTGCCATGATAAAAACATCAGTAGACATGGTAAAGGAGAAACTGATAACAAAAGACCGGGCTCTTTTGAGACTACAGCCAGACCAGCTTGAACAACTGCTCCACAGAACCATAGACTATGAAAAGGCAAAAGAGCACAAAAAAATAGTGAAGGGTATTGCTGCATCTCCTGGTGCGGCAAGCGGAATTGCTGTTTTTGATGTAAAGCAGGCAGTTGCAATGGGTGAGAATGGAGCCAAAGTCATACTTGTAAGAGAGGAGACAAAACCGGAGGACGTTCCAGCATTCTTTGCATCGGTTGGAATTCTTACCAGCCGTGGAGGGAAGACATCACATGCTGCAGTAGTTGCAAGAGGCATGGGAAAGCCCTGTATAGTTGGATGTTCAGATCTTAAGATAAATGCAGATTCAAAATTGGCAACAGTTGAAGGTGTAACAATACGACAGGGAGACCAAATAACAATAGACGGCAGTCAGGGAGATGTATACCTTGGAGATGTGCCTACAATAGAGCCAAAAATCACCGACAACTTTAGAACAATACTAGAATGGGCCAAAAAGACAAAGAGAATAGGCATTAGGGCCAACGCAGATACTCCAGAAGCTGCAAAACTGGCAAGGATGTATGGCGCTGAAGGAATCGGCTTGTGCAGAACTGAAAGAATGTTCAATGCAGCAGACAGGTTAGGCTTGTTTGTAAAGATGATAATGTCAAAGTCGATTGAAGAAAGGAAACCACATCTTCTAAAGCTTCAGGAATTACAGAAAAGCGACTTTATTGAGATTTTAAAGGCCATGGAAGGCTACAAAGTTACAATTCGATTGCTAGACCCACCATTGCACGAATTCCTTCCGAATCCAGAAGAGATCATAAACAAGATTCACAAACTCGAAAAACAAGGAAGCACACATGAGGTAGAGGAACTTCAGATTATTTTGGCAAGAGCAAAAGAGCTTGCCGAAATTAACCCGATGATGGGTCACCGTGGGGTCAGAGTCGGCATAACATATCCAGAGATTTACGAGATGCAGATTCGTGCAGTGTTTGAGGCAGCAGCTGAGCTTGCACGTCAAAAAGTCAACGCGTATCCACAGATAATGATACCGCAGGTAGGCAGCATTGCTGAGCTTAACCACATAAAAAGAATATACGAGAAGGTAAAAGCCGAGGTCGAGGCAAAAGAAGGCATAAAGCTAAAGATCAATTTTGGCACCATGCTAGAGGTCGTAAGGGCGTGTTTGACATCAAGTGAGCTTGCAGACACAGCCGAGTTCTTTAGCTTTGGAACAAACGATCTGACGCAGGCAGTGTTTAGTTATAGTCGCGAGGACGTAGAAGGTAAATTCCTGCCAGAATACTTGGAAAAAGAGATTCTTGAGCGCAACCCATTCCAAACGGTTGACGTAAATGGAGTAGGCAGTCTGATAAAGATGGCAATTGCAAACGGTCGTAGTGTAAAGCCAGGGCTTGAAATCGGGGTGTGCGGAGAACATGGAGGCGATCCAAACTCCATCAAGTTCTTTCATAATGCAACGGTTTCCTATGTTAGTGCCTCGCCACACAGAATTCCGATTGCCATAGTATCTGCAGCTCAAGCTGAGATCATTCAAAAATCTGTCAACAAGCCAAAAAAAGCAAATAAAAAAATTAAATCCCGAAGGTAATACATCAAAGCTTTTTAGCTCGTTTGGAGCCAAGTTTCATCTGAAAAAGAGGCCACCACACCCTCACATTGTCGGAGGATTTAGTAATGATTATTTTATCAAAATAGAAACTACGTTTTAGTTTTACAGCACAACGTATCTTTTGTCTTGTATTTTTGTCTGATTTTTTATAGATCAGACTCAAATGAGGGTGGAATGTATAGCCGTTTTGCGATTTTAGATGCTTGCGCAATATTTTGTGCAGGCTTGAAAGTTTGACATTGTGGCCTATTTCAGCATATACTGTCTTCCACAAATAACTAGAGGATTTGACTTTTACCGCATTAAGATGTATTGGCGAGAATCGTTTGCACGCCAACACTGCTTTCTTTGCCGATTTAAGAGACGTAATTCCACCATACAGAGTAATGTGCGGTGTGAAGGTAGGCGCATTATACGTTTTCGATAGATAAAGTATGATTTTGGAAAGGTATTTTTTATCAGATTGTGATGGCACGAGCCAGATTGAGCACCTCATAGCATTTTTTGTGTAACTATCTTGCGGTATTCAGGATAATCAGTTGCCGCATAGTTGTGTCCAAATTCCTCTGCAAACAGAGTGTCTTCAATGGCAGTAAGCACATGTGCAGTCATCATAGGTATGAAAATTACCGCCGGAGCGGAAACGATATACGTTTTCTCTTCACCAGAACTGATATTTTTTTCCCTGCATTCAAGTTTGCCAAGGATTACGTGATGCACTGTATTAAATGGGTGGTAGTGGCCGCCTCGTGAGAATCCTTGTTTTATTTCCACAATGTTCAATTTTTTATCTCCATAAGATAGGAATAGTACGGTTCCACGCACATCCGATGCCTCTTTTTCAAACCTTAATTCCATGATTCCATACCCATCAGTAAATTAAAGAGAATTGCTAACAGTGACTTTCATTGACAGCGTATGTGATAATGCCGTTGGGTTATTGATCCCCTCCCAGACAAAAATTGTGACATCATATGTGCCGATTTCATCTGGAATCCACGATATTGCCGGCGTGAGTGTCTGTGCAGGTGCAAGCTTTCCTGTTAGCCATGAAAGCGATACTGTTATGCCATTACTATTTTGAATTTGTACTATGTACGCAAAGTCTTGTTCGATTGCTTGGCCATTACGCAGATCGGCCTCAATCTGTACCTGTTTTCCTACCTCAACAGATTTTTGAGAATTGTTTTCAATAGACAACTGTTCTGCATGAGCAATTGAGAATAATGAGATTCCCAACAATGCCACGATTGTAAAATGCAACATCAATAATGTGTGTAGGTATAGCAATTATTTATGAAGTCTCTTTTTCATATTTTTCTATTGCTTTGAGTGCGCATTCAGTGGAGCAGAAAGTGGAGGCTCGATTGCTAAACTCCCTTCCACAGTTTTCGCATTTCATTAAGAATACTGAAAATGTTTTGAATAATAAATTAAACTACAAGTTACCAATTTTGGAAACGCAGATCTAGAAATTGTCAGAGGATGGTCTGATGAATAGGTCATCAGAGCCGGCATTAATCCCTCCAACACCAATATACCGTAAATTTCCTATAAAAGCCACACGTAGAAATTATCTACTTGCGGATTGAGCATTTTTCGTAGTATTGCTGATGGTATTCTTCTGCCACATAGAAATCACCTGCAGGCAGTATTTCAGTCACAATCTTTTTTGGAAGTCGTAAGGAATTTTCAAGTTCGTTCTTTGTCTGCCGAGCAGCCATTTCTTGTTCTTTGTCATAATAGAAGATCACTGAGCGGTATTGAGTTCCAATGTCTGGCCCCTGTCTGTTAAGCGTGGTAGGATCATGTGAACGCCAAAAGACATCAAGTAATTCTTTGTATGATATCATCTCTGGATCGTACTCAACTTTGACCACCTCTGCATGTCCTGTGGTATCGGTGCATACATCCTCGTATGTAGGATTCTTTTTCCAGCCTCCGGCATAACCGACTGTTGTAGATTTGACACCTTTTACTTGTCTGAATACATCTTCAACACACCAAAAACACCCTGCTCCAAACATAGCTTCCATGTATATTATACTGCAATATGAGATTAAAACTATTGTCAAAATTTGGAATTACATACAAGACAGCAAAGTGTTGATTATTTTTCATAGAGCCAGATTTCGACCTTTGTGAGAGGAAGTGTGAGGTTGTCAGGAAGTACAATTAGTAGTCCAGAGTCCTTTTCCACATTCTTGCACGTTCCAGAGAAACGGTTGTAGTTTTTGCCAAAGCATTGCCCGTCGCTATAATGGGTAAACGAGCTTTTGTTTTGGTCATAGTTTTCCTGCTCTTTTATAGATGGAACAAAGTACACATCAAACCCAATTGACTCATCGTTAATCTTTATGCTGTAATCAAATGATGTTGCATTTTTTTGCGTACAGACTGGGATGAATTGAGAGAATCCAGACCTCATCTGTGCTTCATGTGTTGCGATGTCTTGCTTGCCTTCAGCCAGAGTATACAAGTTAATGTTAGGGTCAAGGCTTTTTTGTATTCCCATGACGTATTCCACGTAGTGGCGTATAGTGTCGGCTCCAAATCTTGCATAGTGCGGTTCCCACACGTCATAGCATTTTGTGTTGCCATGATGCACTGTTATGTACGACTTGCCGTGTACCTGTCTTACTTGGTCTACATTTGCCTGCTTTGATAGCTCAAGTCGTGCTTGTGGATCAAGTTGCATTGCATCATGGTCTCTGTCCCAAACATTCGTTACATCATACACGATGTTTCCAGGATAGCTGTTCCAATCAGATTGTAATCGGACATAGAATGATTGTTTGTTTATTGCCTGCTTTTGTAGTAAGAATGCACTAACAAAATAATAGCTGACAATCACAATTATCAGCATTATGATCAGAATGTATCGGATCTTCATGTAGCGTGTTGTGAATTTAGGGGCTTTTTGAAAGTTGTTCTAATGTTCATCAGTAGAACGTACAGACAAGGATTTTGAATATATCTAGTCAACATTCAGCTGTTCCAATTCCAAGAATTCGCTTGCACTTAATGCAGGATGCTTTGTGGCATACTTTTAGATGATTTTATTATATTATCTATCATAGATGTTAACATAAATTCTCAGATATCGATCTGCCAGTCTCATGGTAGTATCTTCTTTCAATTATTGTGAGCTTTTTTGACACGTCGACTCTGGATTTTGCCTGTTTCTGCTTTAGAGTGCGGTATTGTGCCAAAAGTCGTCGCAGTTCTGACTTTTTCATCACTATACATGATGAATATTTTGTTAAATCTGTTCTCAATAATAACCAGAATAAGGAAGGTTTTTTAGAATATACTCGTTGATGTGGGTGCGTTGAAAAAGACTCATTATGCGGCAATAGGCACAGGCGTAGCAGTTGCCTTACTAGTAGCAGTAGCATTTTCATATCCTGCAATAAACGATGCATTAACTAATACACCAATGAAACAACAGACAAAAAGTGGAACTGATGTTGGTGCAAATATGTATAGAATCAACACCAATTGCGAGCTGATTTACGGGTTGTCATATGGTACATACCCAGATGGTGAAAAGCTGCCGGCGCTAAAAATAGTAGATCTCATAGAAGAGTATCCACAAGAGTTTGCACCATGGAAGGAAACACTTGAGGATCCTGTAAAAAGCACTGCATTTTTTAGCCAGCCACTTCCACGCGACTTTGGTTCAGTGTTAGTTACCGCCATGATGGAAGAATCATCAATAAATCCAGATCTTAAAGATACTGCCATGTTAATTGTGGACCCAAACGGCAAACAAAAGGTTGCTGAAAAATTTGAAGAGTTTAACTGCCAGTCATATTTTGACTCGATTAGAAAATAAGCTAACTATGTTGTGATGTTGATCAGCAGATAATACACTAAAAGACTGTAAATTTTGTCGATCGCTGTTTTGAAAAAACTGATCGCAAGATTTTCTGGGATCAGAACTGACGATCATCATGTTTAATAGCATATTTTTAATCCTAATGTCATGGCAGCAAAGGCCGCAAAAAAGAAAACAGCAGCAAAAAGCAAGAGTAAGAAGAAGAAATAAGACCTGACAAGGTCCCTTTTATTTTTCATAAATAACTGGTTTTATTTTTTTATAAATTATGTTTTGACACACGCAATGGCATCGTGTAGAAAATTGACAGCTAATCGGAATTTTCACAGAATATAGAAGGCTGATAAATTTATCAGTATTGTAACTCAATCGAGAAGGTTTGTGCGTAAAATGAGCAAATTATGAGGATCGCATAGTAA
>JAWCRP010000058.1:0-6479 GCA_038869175.1 Candidatus Nitrosotenuis sp.
AAGAGAGTATACTGTTCTGCCATACTTTAGATCGCCGATTATTCCTATCTTCAGGCCATCAATCCTTCCTTTTTCTTTCTTTATTGTGTAAAGATCCTGTATTGCCTGTGTTGGGTGTTCTTCTGTTCCGCTTCCAGCATTGAGCACAGGTTTTGTCGAGATTTCTGCTGCAAACCTGCTAGAACCATCAAGTGGATGTCGCAAAGTCAGCACATCAGAGTATATGGACATCATCCGCACCGTATCAGCAAGACTTTCGCCTTTTCTTGCGGACGATACTGACGCATCAGAGATTCCAAGCGAGGTTCCGCCTATTAACGCCATTGCGGCCTGAAAACTCAGGCGAGTTCTGGTGCTTGGCTCAAAGAATAGGTATCCAAGCGTCTTTCCCCTTGCCAGTTCCCTTCTTTCGTTTGGATCCATCTGTATTATTTTGTCGGTTGCTGCAAAGATCTTCTCAAATTTGGACTTGTCTAGATCTTTTACTGATATTACATCCTTGTCGTAAAACTCGTTCAATCTTTCAATGATATATACAGGTTAGTATACAAAGTATTCTGATGCAGGAGCCAAATCTTATTGTAAGGAGGATAAAGGACGGCACTGTAATAGACCATATCGAGGGCGGAAAGGGACTTAAAGTGCTTGAAGCGTTGGGTATAGACGGAACTGATGGAAATGTCATCACAATAGCCCTGAATGTGCCGAGCGGCAAGTACAGTAAAAAAGACATCATAAAGGTGGAAAACAGGTACCTTGCAGACTATGACACAAACAAGCTTGCCATCATATCTCCAAAGGCCACAATTAACATAATCAAGGACTACAAGCTTGTCGAAAAGCGCCGCGTTGCCCTGCCAAATAAGATAGAAAAGATATTCCGTTGCTCAAATCCAGACTGCATCACAAACAGTAATGAATACATTGAATCAATAATGGATGTCGTAGACAAGAACGGTTTGATTTTAAAGTGCAAGTATTGCACTAGGATTCTTGATGTAAATCAACTAAAGTATTACTAACGCAACAAGTGATTAAAAATATTTAAAAATTCAAAACATTTCTGGGGATTACTGTCCCAAGATAATGAACATCATGACTATTCCGTAGATTGCGATTGATTCGACCATACCTACGAAGATGAATACTTTGGACTGTAAAGCCGGGTTCTCGCTGATTACAGCTAGACCTGCAGAGCCCACATAACCCAGGCCAATGCCTGCGCCAAAAGCTGCAAGACCAAATGCAAGACCTGCGCCCAAGATTTTCAGTGAGCCAGAATCTCCACCTGTTGCCGCAGTTTCCTCAGCTGCAAAGGCTACACCTGTTACAGAAGAGAGAGCTACGACTGCTGTCAAAAGCAATAATGCGAAAGATTTCATTTTCAATTAGGCTCCAAAATCTCCTTTATTTAAATCATGGTGTACTTTTGGAAATTTTCTCCACCGTTTTGGTTTTGAATGATTTGATCTCCGATTTTATCATGTTAACCTGATCGTCGTATACACCATCGAGCGCTTTGCTTGCATCATCAATCATCTTTTGAATGTCTTCTTTTGCCATTACTTCTTCTTCTCCATCACAGCCTTTACTTTTTTTAACCTTGCGAATTCCTCTCTTTCCCTTTCTTCAAGAGTCGAAAGGATGAATTTGATCCGAAGTCGGTACTGCGGAATTATTACGTTTTCTAGCGCATTTAGCAATTTTTGCGTCTTTTCAAGCGCCTTTGCGAGCGCAAAGATCGAGTTTTCGTATTCTGCTGCTTTGCATATTTTTGGCAGCGCAACTTTGATCTGTTTTGCCGCCCTGTCTATTGACGAATTAGTATCTGCAAATCCGTAAGGCATTGACTTTGTGTCCTTTTCAGTCACATTAAGTGTTGGAATTGAGACGTCCACTATTCGCTTTACGTTGGTATCAACCTCCATCACCGCAGGCGTTGACTGCGCAGTAGAGTCCACGGTCGCAGTACCAAGTGAGAGATATGCATCGTTGACAGACTTGTAGATATCCTGCAAAGGCTCCCAGATTCCGCCTCTTGCCTTGTTTGCTTCCGTAATCATCTCTTCAATATTTTTTAGCAAAACCTTACGCTTGTCGTCTAGAATTTTTTGAACCATGGTAGCAACCTGGCTGGAACGTTTGTACTTGAGCAGCTCGATTTTTGTTGCCGCGACATTTTGTCCAAACGACATCGATTATCTTTCCTTGTAGTATTGCTCGATATACTTGTCTTTGACCTTAGTTAGCTCGTTCTTTGGTAAAAGCGAGGCGACCTTCCACTGCAGTGAAAGTGTCTCCTCAATAGTTCTATTCTCGTCCACCCCTTGTGTAAGGAATTCTTTTTCGAATGCATCTCCCACCTCAAGGTACTTTAGATCCACGCCGGTGAGTCCTGCCTTGCCGACGATTCCTGCTAGCGCGCGCACCTCTTGCGCCCTAGAATAAGCATCATAGTTCTGATTAGATATTTCTTGATGATCTGCCCTAGTTCTTCCCTCTCCAATTCCATCCTTCATGATTCTTGAAAGGCTCATCAGGATATTCACAGGCGGGTATACTCCCTGTCTGAACAAGTCTCTGCCAAGCACTATCTGCCCTTCCGTTATGTAGCCTGTCAGATCCGGAATAGGGTGGGTGATATCATCAGATGGCATTGTTAGAATCGGCATCTGTGTAACACTTCCTTTCTTGCCACGCAGTCTTCCTGCTCTTTCATAAATTGTGGAAAGGTCTGTGTACAAATAGCCAGGATATCCTTTTCTTCCAGGAACTTCTTCCCTTGCAGCGCTGATCTCTCTTAGAGCTTCAGCATAGTTTGTCATATCAGTCAAAATTACAAGCACGTGTATACCAAGGTCGTATGCCAGATATTCTGCCACCGTGAGGGCCACTCTAGGTGTGATGATTCTCTCAATTGCAGGATCGTCTGCAAGATTTAGGAACAAAACGCTTCGTTTGAGGGCACCTGATTCCTCAAGGCTTCTTCTGAAATACTCTGCTTCAGAGTACTGCACACCGATTGCTGCAAATACCACGGCAAACTCGTCTGATGTTCCAACTACAGCTGCCTGTCTTGCCACCTGAGCCGCAAGTATGTTGTGCGACATGCCGGAGCCTGAGAAGATTGGAAGCTTTTGTCCTCTTACCAGAGTTAGCATTCCATCAATTACCGATACACCTGTTTGAATAAAGTCTCTTGGATATTCCCTCTGTTCTGGATTCATTGGGGCGCCGTTAATGTCGAGGAATTTTTCTGCGATTGGATCTGGCAATCCATCGATTGGTCTTCCAAGTCCATCAAATACTCTTCCTAGCACCTGTTCTGACACGGGCATCTCCATGACCTTGCCTGCAAATTTGGCGCTGGTTCCGGATACAGAAAGTCCAGTTGTTCCTTCAAAGACCTGCACGATTGCTTTACCATTTCCTACCTCAAGTACCTTGCCAAGTCTTTTTCCCTCGGCAGTTTGTATTTCCACAAGCTCATCAAACGCAACAGATTCTACGCCATCCACTATTACGAGCGGGCCTTTGATTTCCGCTATCTTGCTGTACTGAACCCCACCCTGTTTGCTCATGCCGTAACCTTTACCCCCGAAATCTTTTTGAATTCCTCGTTAAGTGTAGTTGAGATTGAATCCAGCTTTGCAATCTCTTCTTCTTTTACCTCCATTCTTGCCTTCAATAGAGTGGCAATTACTGGCAGTGCCCTGATATCCGAAAGCGCTGCACCCTCTTTGAGTGCATTCTGTCCACGCTTGTAAAAGTCTACAAGTAGCGTCAACAACTTGAATTGTTTTTGTGGACTGCAGTATGTGTCTACATCGTCAAAGGAGTTTTGCTGCAGGATTCCAATTTTTATCATTCTTGCAACTTCAAGTATGAGTTTTTCCTCATCTGGTAGCGCCTCAGGGCCAAGAAGTCTTACTATTTCTTTTAGCGTATCCTCTCTCTGCAGGATACCATAAGCTTCACGTCTTACCTCGAACCAGTCCTTGCTCACATTGTCTCCCCACCACTTGCCGATGTCTGCTAGATATCCAGAATAGCTGTTCATCCAGTTGATTGATGGATAGTGCCTAGAGTATGCAAGTTTGGCATCAAGTGCCCAGAATGTTTTGATGAATCTCATTGTGTGGGTAGTTACCGGCTCGGTAAAGTCTCCTCCAGATGGAGAGACTGCGCCAATCAGCGTAACAGAGCCGTCCCTGTCAGGTGAACCTTGAGCCCTGACTCGTCCTGCTCTTTCGTAAAATTCTGCCAATCTAGATGCAAGGTATGACGGGTATCCTTCTTCTGCAGGCATCTCCTCAAGTCGTCCGCTCATCTCACGAAGTGCCTCTGCCCATCTGCTAGTAGAATCCGCTACAAGGACTACATCTTTGCCCATGTCTCTGTAATATTCTGCTATTGTAACTCCTGTGTAGATGCTTGCCTCTCTTGCAGCCACAGGCATGTTTGATGTGTTTGCCACAAGTACGGTTCTGTCCATCAGGGGTTTTCCAGTTCTTGGGTCTTTTAGGTGTGGGAACTCCACAAGCACTTCGGTCATTTCATTGCCACGCTCACCGCATCCAATGTATACTACAACCTGGGAATCTGCCCATTTTGCAATCTGGTGCAAAGTTACGGTCTTGCCAGTTCCAAATGCACCAGGAATTGAGCCAGTTCCTCCTTTTGCGATGGGGAAGAATGTATCTATCACTCTTTGTCCTGTTAGTAACGGCACTGTTGGATCGTATCTGCTCTTGTACGGTCTTGGTTTTCTTACCGGCCAGTAATGATACATCTTGAGCGGCGTCTTGCTTTCCGAGGTGGTTGCAATGTCTGTCTCTAAATCATAGTCTCCCTCAACGACAATCTTTGTGATCTTGCCGCCCGGATGATCCGGTGGTACCATAATCATATGTTCGATAAGGTCGGTTTCCTGCACGACTCCAAGAACGGAGCCTCCGCTTACCTCGTCACCTACCTTAACTTTTGGTGTAAAGTGATACTTTTTTGTAAGATCTACAGGTGTGGTTGTAATTCCTCTTCCAATAAACGATCCTGACTTGTCTGCAAGATCCTTAAGAGGTCTTTGAATTCCGTCATAAATCTGCCCTATAATTCCAGGTCCCAGCAAGACGCTAAGAGGGTTTCCTGTTCCTACCACCGGCTCTCCGGGTTTTAGTCCACTTGTTGATTCGTAGACTTGGATGAATGCAACATCGCCGGTAAGCCTGATTACTTCACCGATAAGTTTTGCATCACCAACAGAAACTGTCTCGTACATTTTTGCGTCAGACATCCCGTCCGCTTTAACTGCCGGCCCGCTAACCCAAACTATTCTTCCTTTTGCTACCATATCACTACCTTCCGAATTTTGATGCGATGTCCTTCCTTATTAAAGGCTTCAGACGTTCTATTTTTGCGTCAATAGTATTATCAAAAGTCATTGTGCCATCCTTTGATTGCACCTTTACTCCCCCAAGACAGTTTATAGCTTCAGAAGAAAGTGTTGCGCCTGGGAATTTTGAAAGCAGTGATTGCACCACCTGCTTGTCCTTTGCACTTGTCTGTATTACGATCTCTTTTGTGCCAATCGATTTTATCGATTCGTCAAGCATTGATGAGATTAATTTAGTATATTCATTGTTACGATCTGCCTCGCCGATCTTTTTGATGGCCTTCTCGAAGACTCGTGATATCGATTCTTCCACAAGCAAAAGCTGTTTGTTTCGAGAATCAAGGTCGGCGTTTCCAACAATCTGCTTTTCGAGTTTTTCTGCCTCTTTTCTCCCTTCCATTAGTATCTTATCGTACTCGGCCTCAAGTGATTTGCGCGAGTTGGCAAGTGTCTCTTTGGCCGATTTTAGCGAGTCCTGCAGGTTGGAAACGATCTGGTCTTCTGTAGTGTGAAGGATTTTTTCAATAGTTCTCTCTAATGCGGAATCTACACCCATTATTTTGGCTCCAATTTCAAATGGATTTTAATGTTTGGGGAGATGTCTTGTGGTACCGCAAATATGGCAGATCCATCAAAAAAGAACGTGCCATTAATGCCCAGATTTTGGGCCGGGCTAGTCTAGGGTTTGCAATATTGCCAAAGTCGACGGTTTACTTTGGAAAGATTTAAAATCGTTTTAAAAATCCGTTAAGTTGACTTGGTTGTAGCTGATCTTATGCTAGGAAGTATTGTGTTGCCTAGATCAGAGACGCCGCAGGCAGTATCCCGACTTGCAGAATTCGAGTGGTTCCATAAAATAGAAACGGAAAACGACATTGTAACTCCGGAAATCGACGATCTTCTTCTAAGAGCCCAAAAGATCTACCAGTCAGTTGACGATGTTGTAAAGGGCCTACAAATTCCACCCCAAGTAGGCATAATGGAGATTTTGTTCAAGGGAACCGTTATCAAAAAGAAACAGTACGAGCTTGCAGAGCTTGAATACATGATATCGGACCTTGAGAAAAAGCTCTCAACCATAGATGGC
>JAWCRP010000059.1:0-6407 GCA_038869175.1 Candidatus Nitrosotenuis sp.
CGGGTAGACCCCTGAGACTTATGTCATCCGTTACAACGATGAATGCCTTTAGATTTTGTTCCCAGTCATTTTCTATGTAGAACCATGGTATCTTATACTCCCAAGTAAACCGCAAAGGTGAAGATGGGGAAAAGGCCTTTTCTCTTGTAGATAACTCACCAGCATAGATTATCTCAAATGTGTCTTTTGTTCGTTTAAGCATGAGAAAAAGAACCTCATCCATAGGCGGCCCCCACTCTGAGAGTCTTATTGGGCCCAAAAACTCGTAATTTAGTATCTGTAAGGTCATATATTGTCTTAGTTTTGCTGCCTTTTTTTCTTTTTTATACAGACAACTGCGCAAATGGTTTTAATAGGATTAATTTCGTCTTGGAAATTGAAGATGGCAGAACCACACAACTACAGGACCGTAGGCTATTCTATGATAATGGTCGCCGCATCCCTTGTAGTTATTGCTCTGCTGTATCTGGCAATAGGTGACGATGTGTTGTATTCTGATAGAGTTGGCAAACAAAAACAGTTTGAGTACAATCAGATGCTCGAGGAGGCAAAAATCGCACAAGAAAAGGCAGGACAGAACATTTCAATCGAGCTTAATGAAAAGGTATCCATGGTAGAAAAGCCGTAATTACTTGTAGCCGTTTGAAAAGTCTTCCCAAAAGTTCAGATTCGATGTGAATTGATTCATTTTGAATAACGCCCCAATTATTATTCCTGCATGATAAAACGCATACAGGTATACCTGAGAATGTGATGGCTCAGTGTGAGCAAGACTCATTGCAATCATTGAAAAGAACGTGAAAGTTCCCACAAAGCTCATTACACTGTTAGTTATTCCATTCAGTCCGATTATTCGCTTTGTTGCAATTGCCATAAGTGAGATACTAGATACTATCAGGAACGTTAGGCCGCCATTATTTAGAGCAAAAGAAGTCATCCAGTCTATTAGTCCCACTTCCAGAACAAAGCTCTCCGGCATGTGAATGCCACCATTTAGAGCAAAAGATACTGAGCTGAAGAGCCCACCAATGATGAAGAATGCCAAAAAGATCTTGATTATACCTCGCTTGATCGGGCTTCTCGTTTCTGATGGTTTTATTGCCTTTTCAGTTATTTTTAATCCAAATAGAAATCCTATCAATGCAGCAGGCAGGTATAGCATCTCAGTAAACAACGGGGTTTGAGAGGTCATAGTGTGGATTTGAGGCGCAAAGATAAGAAACAGCAGTATTGCAAGTAATGCGGCCCCAGCAAACAACACCAGATTCAAAAGTGATGGTCTGTGCGATTCGTATGCGTCTGCGTTCCAGTTGTACATTTTGATGGTTTTTAAAAACACGATTAAAGAAAATAACGGAAAATCATTTGGTCAATTAATCAAATTTTCTAGTCTGAATGCCCAAAGCAAAAAAAGAAAAGTTATTTGACTACAAGTACTGGTGTTTGGAGTTTGTGCAGCACGTGGTTTGATACACTTCCAAGAAACATCTCTTTTGTCGTGCCTCTGCCTCGTGACCCCACAACGACCAAATCGTATTTCCCATTTTTTGCAACCTGAGTGATTTTTTGCCCAGGATCTCCAGTCTCCGTTCTTGCCTTAAAGTTGACTTGACTGTTTTTGGCCTTTTCTAGCGCCTTGTTTATTATTGACTCAACATACGTTATCTCTTTTTTTCTTTGTTGCGGCGTAAGGCGAAGTGCTGCAGTTGCAGGAATATGAATTACATGCAAGGCAGTTATTGTAGCCCCTGTTGGACGTGCAATAGAGATTGCAGTGTCTAATCCACGCATGGAGTTTTGTGATCCATCAAGTGGCACTAGGATCTTTTGTATCTTGCTTACCATAGACTCTGGTTACAACGTACCAGTTATAATAAATCAGCAAATTATCAAAGTTGAACATGAACCATTTCATGTGTGATGTAGAAACCAAAAAGTAATTTATTTGATTGAACTCAAGTTATACAGTGTCAGAAAAAGTTTGGCTAGGTGGAATATATCTCAAGTCAGAAGGAGGCTATGAGACTGTATTAAAGGCGCTAAACCATTACAAAAAGAGACTTAGAAACATAGATGCATCACCAGAACTTGCTGGAGCCCCCATGTTTGTGCAAATAGTACAGCAGGAAGCATCAAAAACATATCCTGCAGTGAATGCCTTGATAAGCAAGATAACTAAAGGTTTGGAGGACTCTGAGACTCTAAACTCCATCCAAACCGATGTACCGCTGATGGAAAGAGCACTCAAATGCTACCAGTCAGATATAGAAAAAATGAAAAGCGGTGATGAGTTCTACTTGGGCATAATTGGAAGCGTGGAAGCAGAAAGAGAACTGACAAACACGCAAATGGCACTAGAAAAGATAAACCAGTTTACCTAAACAACGCAAACAAGTTAAGTGACATTGCTCCATACCCAATATGAAGTCCAAACTATTCATTTCATTTGGAATGGTATTGCTGTTATCTGGAATTATATTTCATCTCCAAGGCAGCGGCAGAGTGGGTCCAGAATCATCATTTATGTACGATAATAGCGACTGGATTGATTATGGCCTGTGGATAGCAATCAGTGGTGTAATTGCCATAGCAACCGGCGCTTTGATGTCAAGACGGAAATCTTAGGGCAGAAGTCATGTAGTATATAGTCACATTTGCACATCTAATGTCGAAAGTGTGTTGGTTTGCAAGTCAAATACTCTGATTAAATGATTGTTCGTATCTGCAATGTAAAGACGATTCTCATAATATTTTACGTCGCCAGGCTCGTATAGCGATAAAACTGCACATTCCGGATTATCGGGCAGACAGACCGTATTTTTATCAGTCTTGCCTATCAGCGTATATACTTGGGATTTTTTCATATCTATTATTCGTATTGCAGAGTTGTAAGTGTCTGCTACAAATACGGCATCTTCAGTTGCACATATTCCAAGCGGGTGTTGCAATAATGCGTCATCCACGTGGCCATCCACGTGACCAAATTCAAACAATCCATGTCCGACGATAGTTCTCACCATGTTGGTTTGCAAGTCAATCTCTCTTGCTGCAGAGACCTCACTGTCTGCAAAATAGAGTTTGTTTTTGAATATGTATATTCCACTTGGCTGTGCAAGTTGGGCAGAGCGCACATTGCCATCTATTATGTTCTCATGTCCAGTTCCTGCAAATGGAAATACATCTTGGGTCTTGGTATCATATTTCCATATTTGATGAGAGCCTGCCATGGCAATGAAAACTAGACCGTCCTTGAAGGCAACATCCCATGGCGAGCTTATTGCCGCCATTGTACCTTTTCCTCCACAAGACATCCATGGTGCCTGCCTTCCATTTCCTACAACCGTTACCACCTTGCTCTTTTCAAAGTCAATCTTACGTATTGCGTGGTTTTCAGTGTCAGCAACAAACAGACTTTCATCTGCCCATGCAAGTCCTTGAGGCCTAGAGAATGCAGATGTTAAGAATGTGCCGTCTGCAAATCCTGACTTACCAGAACCCACCACATGCTCGACTTTTCCTGACATGTTACAAACAAGAATTCTGTTGTGATTAGAATCAGAAATTGCGATTTTACCAGACGATGCTATTGCCACTTTGCCTGGAAACAAAAGAATTCCATGTTGCTGTTTGAGAGAGTTTTTTATTGTAGGCGGCTCTCTTGCAAGCGTTCCTTTCTTCTCATGTTTTTCCAACAGGATGTTAATGACATCAGATAGCGCATCCTTTTGTGGCTCACCCGACTGTTTTGAGACGATAGTACCGTTAGGATCAACTACTACAATTGTGGGCCACGCATTTACTGCAAATTGTGACCATATGCGCATTTGTCTGTCAACTACAACAGGATGATGTATTTCATATCTGAGTACTGCATTCTTGACATTGGCAGTTTCCTGTTCTGTGAAAAATTTGCCTGAATGAACCCCGATAAACACCACCGGTCTATCTTTGTACTTTTCTTCAAGAAAAGCCAGAGTTGGAAGCGTATGCATGCAGTTTATGCAGCAATAGGTCCAGAAATCCAAGACCACCACACAACCGCGCAGGTTTTTAAGTAAAAGCGGCTCGTCCGTGTTTATCCAATCAAAGCCCTCAGGAAACTCTGGTGCCTTTGTTATAGAAAAAGACCCTTCAAACATGGCATGTCGCTAAAGAAGAGCCTAGTCCGTTGTGCAGGACTTTACCTTTGCTGCTGCAATCTTCCAGTTATCAAACGACCAGTATTCTTCCCTTTCGTGTTTCATTTTGACCTGTTCACAGTTCATTTGCATAATTTCCTCTTTTTCCTGCTGCTCCAATGGATCCATTACAAGATGCTTGTGTATCACCACGTAACCTCCAAAACCAGCACCCAGCACTAAAAATACGATTCCTATTATGAAGATGGGATCCATCATCGGTAATCGTTGATTGAGTAGCTATTTTATCCTTATGGATTGAGAATTTTTCTAAAACCGCTACGATGCATCTGGAAATATTTTTCTAGCTCCAGATTTTTTCTTTGAATGTCCACCTTTTATTTAGGAGGAAGTTGCTCAAAGCCGTACAGGCAACTGCCAAAATTAATGCAATTGGATAATCCATTCCATATTGATCCACAAACAAGTAGATCATGCCAAGTTGTGTTAGGGCCCCAAGTGAACTAAATCCTATGAATTTTCCATATTGCATCATCGTGTGACGCAAGCCAAAGTCGGCATCTTCAAAGGTCCAAATTTTGTTGAGAAAGAAATTGCTAGTCATCGACACAGCAATTCCCACTATGGTTGCATGAATATACCACAGATTGGTCACAATACCCGAAAACAGTAATGATATTGCATAATTGATGCCCAGTCCGATTGCTCCAATACTGTAAAATCGTGCCGCCTTTGAGAGAAACCCCACAGACGGCCTTCTTTCCTCTCTTTTGGCAGCCTTTCCATACCGGTACAACTTCCAGACTGCCTTAAAGTAATCAATAACCGTCTTTGCATCAAGCTTGCTTGAGCCTAGCTTTCTATTTGTAAATGTGTATGGAATCTCAACTATGTTTGCATTCTTCTTTTTTACCAGTATCTCAAGAAGCATTTTGTAGCCTATTGCATCAAACTTGAGTCCCTGTATTGCGTGTCGTTTGAATGCAAAGAATCCAGACATTGGGTCTTTTGCTGAAACGCCCAGTCCACGTTTTGCAATAAATGTTGCCACCTTGCTCATAAGTTTTCTTTTGAACGTCCATCCATCTATTGAGCCACCCTTTACGTATCTTGACGCAATAGCGACATCAATTTTTGGATGCTTTAACGCATCAATTATCTTTGGTAAAAGACTTGGCGGATGAGAAAGATCACTGTCCATGACAACAATGGTGTTACCGGTTGCATATTGGATTCCCTTCAAAATTGCCGAGCTTAGTCCTTCTTTTGTCTTGCGATGCACCACATCAATTGTGTGATTTGCAATTCTTTTTACATTCTTCAGGTACTCATCTACTATCTTGCCCGTGCCATCAGGAGAATTGTCATCAACTACTATTGTCTGAGCGGTTGTGTTTTTCGGCAGATTTTCTTCAATTGATTTTAACACTTGGAGTATGTTCTGCGATTCGTTATACGTTGGAATTATTATCGAAACTTGCGGTAAGCTCGCAGTCCTCTCTTTATGCATAGTTAACCATGCGCGATAGTGGTGATATTAATTTGTAATCAAAATGGGTTCACGTACATGTTAAATTGTTTAAAAGCCAGCCTCAAGTGGGCTATTTGGTTTTAGGATCTCACGCATTACGATCGTGGCAAAGGCACCTCGCTGCAGTGTAAAGTCGACAGTATCGTCATCTACAGAAAAATTTGAACACGCGATCGATGATGCTCTAAATCCGCCCTCCGAGCTTATCTCCTGCATCTCTTTAAAGTAAAAGTCCTTTGGAGAAACGCCTTCTTCCTGAAGAATCTTAGAGATGTGATAATCAAAGCGTGTTTTTTTAAAATAAGAATACCCCACCATTGGAATTGCAAGTTTTTGTTGTGGGTCCATCTCAAACTTGCCAAGCTTTGCTGCCACATCATAACATACATCCCCTTCCTTTGGAAAAAATAGATCTTCGCCATACTGATACGAGCGGCTCACGGTCAGATTGAAGAGATATGATTGATATGCATCAACAAACAATCGCCGAATAGAAAGTGGTAGCCGCACTAACGCCTTTGTGGGTTCATTATGTTCTAACATCTCTTTGAGTAGTGTTGTTTCGAGATCCATCTGATGTGGAATTATCTTTAATGCTTCAGAATAATTATGTGGATCTTCCATCATATTTCTAAGCTTTGTATTTTCTTTACTATCATATTCTGAAGTGAACGATAGTAATAGATGTACAGCGTCATCAAATCTTCGTTGAACCAATGCCTTGCCAACAAGATGTG
>JAWCRP010000060.1:0-6377 GCA_038869175.1 Candidatus Nitrosotenuis sp.
CACTACTTCCTATGTTGGTGGCAAACACGGTCATTAGTACAAGCGGTATCGCACTTACCTTGAGTCTATTGGTTAGATGTAATACAGTAGCAGTCATGAATAGAATGGATGTTACTTCATCCACAAGGGCTGCAAACATGGCTGACATCAGCATCAAAACGATAACCAGCTTTTTCGGGTTGTTTCCTACACGTTTTTGTATCTTTTCTAATAGGTGCTCAAAGAAGTGTTTTTCTTCTAGAAATCCTATGACGATCATCATTCCAACTAAGAATAGTATTATGTCAAGACCGGCAAACTCTATCATGGTGCCTACGTTAATGAGTCCCAAACCAAGCATGGCGGCAACACCAATGAGTGCAAATGCAAGTCTGAACCTCCAAAACATTAGAGTGCCGACAATTAATGATGCAAATATGGTAACAGATGCAATCTGGGCAGTATCAAGTCCCGCAAAATAGCCAAATGCAGCTATTATTCCTAAAGCTACTGGATACAGTGGTCCTTTTTTCATGTTAGTCAACACTTGGCTTTGCGTTCAGAATCATCTGTGCCTTGGTTTCAGTAATCCAAATATCAAAACCTGACGCAAGGAGTGCCTTACATACATCATACAAAGGGAAATCTTTACTCTTAATGACTATGGAATACCCGCCATATTCCTCATTTATCTCGCCTGATGAACCGACAAGTTGTTCCAGATCATCCATCAGAAACTTGGATTGTCTCATACAAATATTTCTTTTGAAGTGTGCTTGCAATTTCGTTTGTGGCAATTTAGTGAACTAGTAACACTGGGCAGCCTGCTTTTTCTGCTATGTTTCTTGCAACGCTGCCAAGAGCTTTAATCCTTGATATGCCGCCAAGACCAGTTGTTCCCAAAACCACAAGTTCGATTTTATTTGCTTTTATATGCTCAATCACAACATCGCTTACCTTTCCTAATGCCACCTTGGTTGTTGTTTCAACACCGCTACGCATACATGCATCCTTTTTTCTTGCAAGCATTTTTTCTGCACCTGCCTTCATCCCATAATAAATCTCCTTTAGGTGTTGTGCTGATGTTTTACCTGTGGCTCCTTCTGGTTCGTATTGAAAATATGGCGGTCTTGGTATGTCTTGAATAACGTGCAAGATGGTCAATTTTGAGCCTTTGATATGTTTTGCAATATCTAAGGCGTGTTGTAATGCCTTATCCGACTGCCTTGATCCGTCATATGGGACTAAAATTTTTTTGTACTGCATCATTAGAAAATAACTAATTTGTGCTACTTAAATTGTTAATTGTTTTCCAAGTTTTATTGGTCATATGTAGCACAAGTAACGCCTTTTTGAACTAAATTATCTGGCGTAGATTAGATTCATCCCCTATGATTATGCCATCTAATGTAGCTATCTTCGCAGTTATGTTGGATTTTAATTTCTCAATTATTGGAGATATTGATTTTTTATAGTGTTTTTTCTTTGTTGCATAAAAATATCTATTAAATGACGGGACTATGACTATTTCAATTTGACCTGTTCTTGATGGGAAAATACTGTGTTTTTCTGCTTTAATTGAGACCCATACCTGTTTACCATTGAGCACTGAATCTTCATCAAAGAATACGGGATGCACATGGCCGATTATTATTTTATCTACATATGAAACGTTTTCTGATGGCATCACATGCCCATGTGTCAACAGAATGTTTTCGATCACCATGCCTGTTGAATTCGTCAAGTTCACACCATCTGGTATTAGCTTTTGTATATTGGCATCATGATTTCCCGGTATGATGATTACCTCTGTTTTTTCTTGCAATTTTTGTAAGAATTTTGGAACATCATTCCATTCGTTTTTTGTAATTTGATCTATTCCAGATTTCACATCTCCTAATAGAATTATGTCATCTGGCTTGTATGATTCTATTATAGAAAATACGTCTTCTAACATTTCATTTAGAATGGTATTTTTACCGACAAAGATTTTGTTGTGTGCAAATTTAGCCTCAAATCCTATGTGTGTATCAGTAACCACCAAATGGCGCTTTTCTCCTTCTATTAGTAGTGCTGGTTTTAGTGGTACCAGTCTAGTAGTGGCCATCAAGGATATAGGTAATGTTTCAGATTAATTCCTATGGGTAAAGACAAAAAGGAAATAATGATATCTGAAAAAAGAGTAAAACTTCACGTCTTTGAGCCAAGTCAAAGACGAATTTGGACCATTGTTGGGATGGGAAAAGAATACTGGCTTGAGCCAAGTCTCAGATTCTGCTCTTGTGAGGGATATTATTTTGGTAAAATAAAGGGAAAAACTCTTTGCTATCATCTTGATGCTGTGCAGGAAGCAGAAGTAGAAAATAATGTGGAAATAATCAAATTCTCTGACGATGAGTATTCCATTTTCCTGAATAGCCTCTTGGCTGAATTGTAGATTGTTTAGTCTTTTCTAATGGATATGCGTGAGTGGCCTTTGTTTATAATCATCTGTATTATGGCATCTACAGAATAGTCTATTCCATGTTCACTCTCAAAATGATCTCGAAGTGTTTTGATTAAGGTCAAACTCTTTTCTCCCTCAACCACAAAATCACATTCAAAACCATAGTCTTTACATGTGAGCTTTATTGACATAAGCTGCAGCCGAGATCAGACAATATAACTTTTTTACTTTACATAATTTTACAAAATTTAGCTCATCAAACACATTTGGTTAAAAAACTGCATTACAATGGAATTGTAAGCAAATCTTCTTTACTTACGCCTTTCCACAACCCAATCATTCCTGCAGGCTCTACTGGTTCTATTTTTGTTATCTTTTGGATCTTTATGTGGTCTGGGTTTGGCGGCATCCATAGCATTGCCATGTAGTCGCCCACATTGCCAACCTTGTTTGGTACTGCGGTAATTATTCGGTCCTTTGGAAACCCTTTTGCAACTAAGACATCTATTGATTTTTGTTGTAGATCCATTCTACCATGCACAAAAAGATATACGCTTTTTGTGGTATCTAATGACATCAACTTTATCGTGTTGTTATGTTAAATCAATGTTTCCAAGTTTGCAAAAACGGTTAAATTGGCACCAAATACACTCACGATCGTGAAGATTGTAACTGTTGGTAGCCGCATATTTGTGACTTCATTTCAACTTGCCGGTGTGCAGGGTATAATTGCAGACAATCCACAAACCGCATTTAGTGAAATTAAGAAACTGGCAGACGATCCTGATGTGGGCCTGGTGTTGCTTAGTGAGGATATATCTGCGCCAATTAGCATGGATTTAACAAAACTTCGCGCAACAAAGTCAAAACCACTGATATTTTCACTCCCATCTGTGGGCTCTGAAAAAAATGAAGTTGATTATAGAAAAATGCTCAAGACTATCTTGGGTGTATGATTCTACACTGTTTTAGTAAATCTACTCCTGTTGCCTTTTGGTACAAAAATCATGAAGTACTTATAATGCAAATTTTCTAAACATCCTCGTATGAAAACTGCATTTGTAAAGAGCAACGCCTCTGTAATAGTAGAAGATACAGATGTCCCGTCCCTTGGCCCTGGCGACATACTGGTTAGAATGCAATCATGTGGAATCTGTGGCTCTGATGTGGAAAAAGTGTTTGGAAAATATGGACAGCCATCAATGAGACTTGGGCACGAGCCATCAGGAATAATAATTGATGTCGGGAATGATGTCAAGAATTTTAAAAAAGGTGACAGAGTGTTCACACATCATCATGTACCTTGCTATGAGTGTCATTTCTGCACTCATGGGAATGAAACTATGTGCAAAAAATATTATGAGTCGAATCTAAATCCGTGCGGTTTGTCAGAAGAGTTTGTTGTACCTGAATGGAATGTGGTGCGTGGTGGAGTTTTGAAAATCCCAGATTCTGTGTCTTTTGATGAAGCTGCAATGATCGAGCCACTTGCATGCTGCATAAGAGCATGGAATAAAGTTCAACACAAACCCGATGATACTGTGGCTATATTTGGCACTGGCCCTACAGGCGTGATGCATGCAATGATTGCACAGGCAAACAAATTTTCAAAAATATTCTGCTTTGATGTGAATGATTTTAGGCTTGATTTTGCAAAGCAACTGGGGGCGGTACCATTAAAATCTGGAATTTCAGAATCAATTAACAAAATACTTTTTGAAACAAACAATCAAGGTGTTGACTTGGCAATCGTAGCCACAAGTCACTTGAGTGCGGTATCGGATGCAATACAATGTACAAGAAAAGGCGGCTCAATAATCCTATTTGGGGTCCCATCAAAAGGCGCTGTATTGAATGTTGATATGAGTGAGATTTATTCAAAAGAATTAACATTGGTTCCCACATATGCCGCATCTGATAAGGACACAAAACAAGCCCTAGATCTTATTTCATCTGGAAGGATTGATGTAAAAAAACTGATAACACACAGATACTCGTTATCGGAATCACAGAAGGCATTTGAACATGCACACACCGGAAAGAATGCTATGAAGATAATAATTCACAGTTAGAGCCTTGTCATCACTGTAGACCCCGGTTAGAAAAGATTAAGAAGGGTCAAAAATTCTGAAGATGCGATATACATGGATTGGGGTTTAAAAAATAGACTAGCAAACATCATCAAACCGCAAAACAATCGCGGTGTTATGCTTGCCGTAGATCATGGCTACTTTTTGGGGCCAACAGAAAAACTTGAGGTTCCAAGAACTACGATTTCACCACTCTTAAAATATTGTGATTCGTTGATGGTGACAAGGGGTGTGGTTAGGACGTCTGTTGATGCGTCATATCCAGTCCCAATAGTACTGCGAGTATCTGGAGGAACAAGTATTATTGGCGAAGATCTATCAAACGAAAAGATTACCACCAGTGTTAAAGATGCTATTAGAATAAACGCAAGCGCGCTAGCAATGTCGATATTTGTTGGTGCAAAATATGAACATAACTCACTTGTTAGCTTGGGTAACCTTGTAAATGAAGCCGAAGAATATGGACTCCCAGTCTTGGCAGTTACTGCCGTAGGCAAAGAGCTAGAAAAGCGTGACGCGCGATATCTCTCACTTTCTTGCAGAATTGCGGCAGAATTTGGAGCACATTTGGTGAAAACATACTATTGTGATAACTTTGAAAAAGTTGTAAACAGCTGCCCAGTTCCGGTGATAATTGCAGGAGGACCAAAACTACCAGAAAGAGACGCACTTGCTTTAACGTACAATGCTATCAAGGCAGGGGCTGCAGGAGTCGATATGGGAAGGAATATCTGGCAATCACAATTTCCAATTCCGATGATTAGGGCTGTTAGAGCGATAGTGCATTCTAACTATCGTCTTGACCAGGCGTATGAATTGTTCAAAAAGCTATGCAAGGAATACCCTCAAAGACAATCTCAAACGCTTGCTGGCAAAGTTAACACGCAAAACCCAAAACCACAACAAAAGCAACAGCAACGACCGCAAAACCCAAAACCACAACAAAAGCAACAGCAACGACCGCAAAACCCAAAACCACAACAAAAGCAACAGCAACCACCATCGCAGCCTCCCCAAGTGGCACAAAAATAATAAAACTATATTGAACTTGTGTGATTTTAGTTAGCCTATTCTTTTTTAGACAAGTGTACGTGCACTATTTTCCACGTTGGTTTTTTTATGAGAACAAATGTTGCCCTTCCATCAATTGATATGTGCTCTCCTGTGAATGCCTTATTGTCCACCAGCATGCCTTTCTGATTTATTTCTAATGCCACAATTGCACAATCTCCGAAAATACTGATCTTTGCATTTTTTATTTCGTAACTATAATCTGATATGCTTATGAAACGCAATTCTTCTAATGCAATAGTAGTCTTGTAGTCCTTCAGGTCATATGGTGGCACATCGGAAAAGCTGGAAAAGCCAGGATCGTCAAGTTGTATGTCTCTTAGACGTTCCAAATTCTTTGTCTTACCACTGTCAAAAAACACCTCTATAGTATCGATAATTTCCTGCCTATCGGACAAACTCGATGTTGTTTATTCTGGTATGACTTTAAGCCTTATGCCGTATGTGGTGCTACTAAATCCCAACAAACAGCTTGGAGCCCGTGCCTGTGCCAGACAAGTAACCCTGACAAGAATAATCTTTATATCGATTATTCTGCATTTACACAATGAATCTTATGATAATTAGTTCGACGGCGCTATATTTGGAACTGCCATTGGTCGAGCTGACGCTGTAAAATTATAATACAGCGCATTTTTGTGGTGATTAATTTATGCAAACAATGTCTGGCGCAAAAGCCCTAATCAAAGCACTGGAAAAACAAGGAGTAAAGGAGATCTTCGGCCTACCGGGAGGTGCAAATCTTCCGATGTATGATGAGTTGTTCAAAAGCAACATTCGTCATATTCTTG
>JAWCRP010000061.1:0-6330 GCA_038869175.1 Candidatus Nitrosotenuis sp.
GTCGCTTGCGATCTTGTGTATTTTAGTTATGTAATCCACGACATCCTGTTCGTATGTGCCAAAGTCGATTCCTAGCATCTTGGCAGACTTTGCATTGTTTGTAGATGGAATCATCACACACGGAATAATCTTGAACCCCTGTGGTTTTAGTTTATCTACTATCTGCGTTACTTGTTCTGGCGACTGGATGACTTGAGTCACAAATCCTGTCGGCTCTGCATCTATTTTTCTTTGAATCTTGTCAAAATCCGGCTTTGATGGTATGGATAAAAAGAAGTCAATATTTCTTGCAAACCCAAGCCCCTTAAAGTGGCGCACAACGTCACTTGGAATCAACTTGGAGTCCTTTGGACCCTTTGGTGGTTCATCACCTTTTAGAATTAACAGTCCATCCAATCCTAGAAGTATTGCGTCGTACACGGACTGCGTGAGGGCGGTGATGTTTCTATCACGTACTCGCAGACTGGCAGTAAGATCCAGCTTAATTCCATCATTGCGGATTATTGCGCCAAGTGTTATTGGAGAGACGCGTGGAACGCCAAGAACCGAGTCAGTAAGATGAATACCATTGCATATTTTGCTAATGGCACCGATCCTTTTTTGCACCTTTCTTAATGATGCTTGAACCTCCCGGTGAGAGAGAACTCTATCGGTAATAACACGTGGCGGGTTTATCTCATATCTTATCGTCATTTACTTATTTCCAAGATTACTGGCTTATAATATTGCGTGGCTGTTTTTGTGCGGAAACTCACCATCGATAACTCAATAATGATGGAAAATCGATATCTTGTTATTGGAACTGGCCAGATTGAGGAATCTACTGTCATCAGAACTATCTGCAACTCCAGACACAGACAGTAGGCCTGCGGCAGTACTTGTGGTGATCTGTGGACAAATTCCGCACGTGATAATGACGGAAAAACCAAAGACGATGCAACCGCATGGAGGCGAGATCTCTTTTCCTGGAGGAAAAATGACTGACAATGATGCGCATCTTCTTGACACAGCAATAAGGGAGACACGTGAGGAGCTGTCACTTGACGTGTTGCCGCAACAAGTAATAGGCCAACTAAGGCCGGTGACAACGCGTAATTCTGGATTTACAATAACTCCATTTGTTGCCATACTAGATGAGATTCCACAACTGCGACCCAATGAGGAAGTAGAGACGATACTACAAATGCCGCTAATTCCGCTGTTGAGGACTTTGCGAGTAGATAGTGATCCGGAACATCGTGCCTTGTTTGAGGCCTACGTGCTAAGCTATCAAAACAAGACAATCTGGGGAGCTTCAGCAAGAATACTAAAACAAATTGCCGACATAATCGGAGATATGGGTACATGAGTGTGTCAGATTCATTTAAAAAGAGGGTAACTTGCCTCAGATTTTATGGCGGCAAGAAAGCCTTCTGGAAGAAAGATCCGATTGCTAAAAAAGAAAAAGCAGAATTCTGCAGTACCAGCATGGATAATTCTCAAAACCAAGAGGTCGGTGAGAAGCAATCCAAAGCGAAGGCAATGGAGACAGACTGACGTGGAGGTAGGATAAGTTGTCGCAGGAAGCAGAACGGGTTTACACAATTAATCTTGGCAAAGTCTGGCTCTCGCCAAACAATCAGAGGGCAAAAAGAGCAATCAATATGATTAAAGAATTCTCAAGAAGACACATGAAAACAGAACAGATTAAAATCGATCAAGAACTCAGTCACCTTGTTTGGCAGCGTGGCATTAGGAGTCCTCCAAGGAAGGTCCGAGTTAGGATGTCAAAAACGGACGAAGGATACGTCGTCGTATCTCCATATGAGGAAGGAGTGACCAAGAGCGAGGAGAAGACAAAGGAGAAAAAATCAAAGACAGAGGCAAAAGAAAAACCAAAAACCGAGGAAAAACCAAATCTGGAGGACAAGACCGAGTCTGCAAAAGATGATGCCAAGACCGAAGATGAGCAGGAAAAACCTCAGCTAAAAACAAAAAAGACAGAAACTAAAAAAGAGGAAAAGCCAAAGAAAGAAGGAAAATCATCTGACAGCAAAAAGCCTGCCAAAAAATCAAAGTAACTATAATTCTATTCTAATTGATATATGTCAATCCCAGTTTTGATGCTGGACTCTGGCTCGTCCCAATCAAGTGTATTCTCTTGAGGGATTGCCCCTAGCGGGTCATAGTCATCAAACTTTGTTGTACCTTGGACTGTGGTCACCATAACCACCTTGGACTTGTCACCCTGAGTGGTGGACAAGCTAACACTGGTGTTTTGCTCATTGAATATTCCTGATAACGTGTTTGTAATGGCGCTTATCTTTCCAACTGAGACATTGTCTGTTCCAAATACATACAGCATGGTTCTTTTGACTGCGGATGGTGGTGCATCTTCATACAGCATCTTTATTGAATCGCGCAGCGATGTTTCAACATCCGGAAGATCCTTGCTAGTTGAAAGTATGTTTACACTGTCTGGAACTGATGCAGAGTTCAACGAATTTACCACATACATAACTGCAGAATTTGTAATCTCGTAACACTTGCTGACTGTAAGATCTGGATTGCTCTCAAGAATGGCGTCATTGTCTATTACGATGGTAGAGTCGGAGCTTGCACGTAGGCGCTTTAGGGATACGCCGGAAAGAAAGACACGTTCTTTTTCAAATCTAAATGGCATGATTGCAAACGAGAGAACTTTTTTCCCTTCCTCCTTTGCGGTGCTGGCAACAAGTGGTGATATTGCGCATCCTGCCTTTCCTGCCAGATTTGAGAACACAATCACGGTGGAATAGTCAGATATTTTGGCCCTGATTCGATCAAGCGACTTTTGTGCTTGGGCACGAATAAGATATGCGGAAGGATTGACATAGGATTCGGTGTGGACTTTGATATCGTTATGTGAGCTGATATCGTTGCTGTCGTGACTGATGGCTATATAGTCCGCTCCGGTCAGGCTGCTTGCGTGTGAGGCAAGACGTGATCCTGCCCCGCCTATTCCAACCAACAAAACCGGCTCAGTAAAGTCCATGTGGTCTTGTTGCAAAATAGAATAAAAAACCTTCTTACTTAATTTTGATCAAAGCATCGATCTAAAGTTTTTAGCTTACAACGTGGCCAAACAATCCATGGACAGTTGCGTCAGTTACCATTACTGTGCTTTTTTGACCCACCTTGACCTCCTCATCAACCATTACTGACTTGTAGGCAAAGTTCCTGCCACGTATGAGTCCTTCTGTCTGCTCATCAAACAACACCTGGCCCTTCCAGCCTATCCACTCTTTATTATTTCGCAATGCTATTTTGTTTATTGCATCAAACATGATTTTGCTTCTGCGCTTTATCTCCAAGACATCAATCTGCACCATCTTGGCAGCCGGTGTCCCGGGCCTTTGACTGTATCTTGAGAGGTTTACTATATCCGGTCTCGTCTCGTTTATCAGCTCCATCGTCATTTCAAAGTCGTCCTCAGTTTCAGTTGGAAATCCTACTATGACATCGGTGGATATTGTAAAGTGAGAAAATCTCTGGCGAGTCTTTGCTACAATATCTCTGAAGGTGGAGGCAGTATGTCCGCGTTTCATCTCATTTAAAACTTTGTCACTGCCACTTTGAACTGGGATATGCAGGAATTTGAATACCTTGTCACTCTCAAACGACTTTAGTAATCCATCTCGTATTCTTGGCATGTACATCGGGTTCATCATGCCAACTCTTACCATGAACTCTTTTGGAATTTGAACTACCTTGTCTACAAGCTCCGGCAACGTGGCTCCTATATCAAGGCCATAACACCCATTATCAGTTGACGTAAGCCAGACCTCTTTACATCCATCATCAACTTCGCATGCCACCTGTCTTACTATGTCCCCAATCCTAAATGATCTGAGATCTCCTTTTGCCAACTTTGTCTGGCAAAACGTACACTCGCTCATGCAACCGCTTGCAATCTCGACAATTCCAACTGCAGAATTTAGTCTTACTTTGGGCAGCCCAGTCTTTGTTACGTCTGTGTCTGAGAGCTCTGTCTTTCTTTTTCCAAGTAGCGTAGAGTCGATCACCTGCAGGGTCTTTCCAATAGAGTTAGGCCCAAGAAGGCTGGCGTTTGAGGAAAAGCGCTCTACAGTCTTTGGCTCTGCCTTTGCAAGACAGCCTGCAACTATGAGTGGCTTTGCCCTCAGTTTTTTTATTCGGTTTACCATCTTGTTTGCAGTGGCATCTTTGACAGAACAAGTAACTATCAGATTTAGGTCTGCCTCTTTGGGGCTTGTGGCAAGTGTGTGGCCTCCATTTACTATCAATCCAGAGATCATTTCAGCGTCCGCAAAACTTGCAGAGCATCCATAAGACTCTACCCAGATCCTTGCCATGTTACTTAAACAACGTGTCCACCTGCTTTTCAGTCATCAGGTTTTTGGACACTACAAGCTCGCGTATTGTCTTGCCTGTCTTTAGGGATTCTTTGTAAAGCTCAGCTGATTTCTGGTACCCTATCTTTGGTGCAAGCAGTGTTACTATTACTGGACTCTTCTCTATGTCCTGTCTTAGCCTCTTCTCGTTTGCAGTCAGGCCGTCGATCAAATTCTTTGAGAATATTGGCAAAAAGTTCTTGAGCATATCTGTTGAATCAAGCACTGCCTTTAGCATACCTGGAAGCATCACGTTGAGCTCAAACTGACCACCTTGCGCGGCATGTGCAACTGCAGCGTCGTTTCCTATTATGCTAAAGCACACCATGTTGAGGCATTCTGCAAGTGATGGGTTGACCTTTCCTGGCATTATAGATGAGCCCGCATGTACTGCAGGTATTCCTATTTCGGACAGGCCCGCAATCGGCCCTGATGCCATAAGCCTGATGTCATTAGCAATCTTGTTGAGTTCAATTGCAAGATTTCGAACTGCTGATGATGCATTAGATACTGCAAATTTTGATTGAAGCGAGTGTTGCATGTCTTTTTCAGGTCTGAGTCCGAGTCCGGAAATCTTGGCAAGTTCTGAGATTGCAATTTTTCGGTATCCTTTTGGTGTGTTTGCTCCGTTACCGACGGCAGTGCCGCCAAGCCCTATCATCTCCAGCTCGCGCATGGACAAAACGATGGCATTGCGTGCCTTGCTTATGGATGTTGCATAAGCTGCAAACTCACTTCCAAGAGTTACTGGAAGGGCATCCATCAGGTGGGTCCTTCCAATTTTTTTAAACCCTGAAAACTCTTTTGCTTTTCTTGTGAGTGACTTTATCAACATGTCAATTGCTGGAAGTGTTTCCTTTAGGTTAAGCAAGATTGCAACATGCATTGCAGTCGGAAAAGTGTCGTTGCTTGATTGAGACATGTTCACATGATCGTTTGGGTGTAAAACCTCGTATTGTCCCTTCTTCTTTCCAAGGATCTCAAGAGCAACATTGCATATTACTTCGTTTGAGTTCATGTTGAATGCGGTTCCAGCACCAGAGTTTATCTCCTCGATTACAAACTGATCTTGATGCTTGCCTGCAAGTATTACATCACATGCCTTGATTATTGCCTGACCTAGTTTTGCATCAATTGATTTAGTACGAATGTTTGCAACTGCAGCAGAACGCTTTATCATCACATAAGCTGCAATCAAATGTCTGTGTGATTTTTTTCCGGTAACATGGTATTGCTGGATGGCGCGACCGGTGAATGCGCCATAATATGCATCCGCTGGTATCTTTACCTGCCCAAGTGAGTCCGTATCGGTTCTATACTGCAATGCTATCAAGTCTGAACAACTAAAATAAATTCGCAGCTATAATTGAGTGACAGATCGTCCAAGTCCGCACGAAAAACAGGGGAATTATTATATATGCTAGTAGAACTGTCAAACACAATGAATAAGCGATACAGTATGCTATTTTCCGTTACAGCAGTAGCGGTTCTAGCAGCAACCTTATTCGGAAGCACATACACATCGCAGGTTGTAGGTTCTACAATGACAGCATCAAATGCAGGCGACGACCTTACTTCACAAATCCATGCAATGGGTGGACTGAAGCTAGTGATGCCACAGGCATTTGCAGCAGTCAACTGTGATAACGTCGAAGCTGGAAGAAAAGTAGTCGAATTCAAGCTGACAGGTGAAAGTGCACAACTACCAGTAATTGGTGGTGGCACATACCATGCAATGACCTTTAACGGCCAGGTCCCAGGACCGACCCTTAGAGTGACTCAGGGCGATGTCGTGAAGATGACTCTCTCGATTCCAAGCAACGAGCTAACTCCACACGGAAATGATATGCACGCATCTGAAATGAGTGCAGGAAACTTTGGCAAAGTAATGCCAGGTCAATCCACCACATACTGTTATGTCGCACAAGTGCCTGGTACC
>JAWCRP010000062.1:0-6274 GCA_038869175.1 Candidatus Nitrosotenuis sp.
GTGTTTGAGAACGGCAAGCTCACATTCAATATTCGTAGCAGCATATCTGATAACTTTGGCGAGATGACAATTCCACACGAGGTGATAGGAGGCAATGTCAAGTACTATGTTGACGGAAACGAGTTTTCGCCCAAGGTATTGCAAAACAATCTGATACTTTTTGTAACTCTATCGTTTGAGGGCGAAGGCCAACACACACTTGTAGTGGAAGGAACCACTGCGACAGAGACTCCAGCCGTGGATGTTGTAGAGCAAACGAGCGGAATTGAATATATTGCAATTGTTGCTGTGGCAGCTGCGTCTGTTGCAGCCGGTTTGATAGTCTACAAGAAGAAAAAAAGTCAGCGCAGCGTGAGCTAATCGTTCTGTATTCTTGATTTTACTTTTTGCAGTAATGCATCTGGAATTTCAGTCATTCCATGTGCTGTCTTTGCATGCTCAGATATACTTGCAAACAGTTCCTCGTCAGTGTTTGCACGCGTGGTCCATGCGCACCCATTTACAACGTCGCCGCATGCAAATTTTTTTGCCATGTAAAATAACACATGAGCGTACATTTAACGATTGTTGATCTTTTGATTGTGTTATTCGTTGAGAAGGTGCTTTACCAGTGACTCCAGATGACCAGTCTGGCCAAACGAAACATCGCGCAAAATTCCTTTTCTGTCTACCACAATTGCAGACGGAGTTCCGCGCAGAGCATATTTTTCAAAAGTCTCCGCAGAGTATTCCTTTGATCTAAAATACTGTTCCACTCGTGCAAGTATTTCATTTCTATAGCCTTCTGGCTGCTCATCAAAGTTCGGAATCTGGCTTTTGATGAATTCAAGTTTTTTAGCCATGCTTGGTGCTCCATTCTCCTTTACAAGATTGTCCATGCCCAACGGGAATGGTATCTTGTATGGTATTTTGTTTCCATCAATTATTTTTCCATACTGGGTAAGGGCCTTCTTTGTTTCTCCTATCACCTCACCTGTCTTTGCCAAAAGCTCAAGATTTTCAAGAGTATTTTTATCAAAATCCTCAAACGCAGTTGCAATTCCAAGGACGCGTACGCCGTCGTCTTTGTACTTGTTGTATATGTTGATTGCTTCTGGTATGCCGTACAGAAAACAGCCTGGACAGTTTACCTGAAACACTTCTACTACGACGACATGATCCTTTTCCTGGTCTATGTTGGTTGGCATCCCTTGGACCCATTTTGAAACTCCAAGATTGGGTGCCTTTTGCCCAAGCTGCGCCATCATGAATTGTGTTTCTCACAATGCACTTTAAAACGTAGCTCTCGATCTAGCGTAGGATAATATATTTGCGGAAATCTAAAAAATCGGACATGAGTGTAGTGCCAGAATCACGTCTTTCACTCTTTGCGGAAATGGAAGACAGATATGAAAAAAAGGACGTTAACTATTTCGTCGGCCTGCTTGATCATGATGATTACGTAGTAAGGACAAGAGCAACATGCATACTAGTAGACTTTGGCGGTGAGGACAAGATTCCGTACATTGCAAAGGTGCTAAAAAACGATGAAAACGAGCTTGTGCGACATGAGGCAGCATTCTCATTAGGCCAAATGGGGTATCGAAGTGCGATTCCTCACCTTGAGGATGCAACAAAGAACGATCCGAGCATGTTTGTGCGACATGAGGCTGCAATCGCGCTTGGGGTGGTTGGGGCAAAGGAGGCAAAACGCACACTTGAGGAGGCACTAAAGGATCCGAGTGTTCCAGTGCAAGAGTCGGCTGTAGTGGCACTATCGAATCTGATCTTCATGGAAAAGCTCTCAAAAAATGAAAAATTTGCCAAACTAACCGGCGGATAAAAAATACACGCTTAGGCGATCAAGGTAAAATCGTACTAGCTTCAAGTTTACTAATCTTGCAGGGAAAGCGTATTAGATTAGGAAAAAAGATGATTTACATGGAAGAAAACCCAGTCCGCTCGTTGATTGAAAACTTGGGCCGTGAGCTGTCGCAAAAGACACCGTCGTCCCAGATATTTCCGTATGGTAAGCTACAGGGAAAAGAGATAACACCTGCAAATTTTGTGGGAATAACAAAAACAGAAAATCCCCGGCGTATTGCGTTTGTGGATGGTGGCGATGGAGTGCTTGAAGAGTCTCCGAATTTTATGATTATAGTTAACAGGGTGTATTTTTGCATGTTTGAGGGAAAGAAGAGAGTCTCGGCATCGAAACTAAAACAGAGAATAGAATTCTTCTCGTATGTGGTTTCTGAGGTAAAGGACAATAATGACAAAAAAATTGTAAGCTACAACACAAAGTTATTTCCCTACTCGGAATCGGACTTGTTGTATCTGCCTGCTGAGAATGATTTAGAGTCGAGTGCAGAAAATACCGGCGTGCTGCAAGAATCTCATCTGGTGTCTCTTTCTAGGAGGTTTGCAGAGTGGAGCCTTGCGGAAAAGGTGGTAACAGAAGAGCTTTCGGAGGGAGACATACTTGTGATGGATGGTTCACTACAGACCGGGTACAAACACGAGTCCAAATACGCATCAAAA
The DNA here is from genome assembly GCA_038869175.1 of Candidatus Nitrosotenuis sp. Classification (GTDB taxonomy): domain Archaea; phylum Thermoproteota; class Nitrososphaeria; order Nitrososphaerales; family Nitrosopumilaceae; genus Nitrosotenuis. The sequence goes on from JAWCRP010000062.1 coordinate 2,521, forward strand.
TTATATGATGTAGCACAAAAAAAGGGGGTCATAGTATGCGGTCTTACCAAGACAAGCAGGCTGTTAATGACATCGGGCGAACCAATGCTTGCAAGGATACAAGAGATTGCAGAAGGTGTATCGCACGAAACATGGTTTGTAGAGATTGCAGATATGGCATCGTCGGACAATCGAGGTCACATGCTGGCAGCCAAGTTCCACCCGCAGTCAAGACACATATTCAGATTTGAGATACTGCGGGATCAGTTTGCCGCCATGAGTGATGAGGAAAAAAACCACATACTGGCAAGTCTTGTGGCAAATTCTGGCGATATCGCAATGCCGGGTTATCCGTACGGTTCCATAGATGCCGACAGGTTTGCGCAGGTACGAAAGAATGAACTGGAAATGTATCGTGGCATGATGATGGCAGAAATGTCCAAGCTTGTGGAATGGAAGCGACTACAAAAGTATACTCTGACTACAAAGTTTCATGATGATCTAAATTGGGTGACAAGCTGATGGATGACATTGACATAGTGGGACAGGTTATAGGTGGCTCCTTTGGAGATGTAATAGTCAGAGAAAAATCCGGAAAGAACTTGGAGATAGGTGATCTCCTGGTCTCAGATGAGAACGGCTCATTTCTAATTCTGCAGGTGTTTGCACTGGAATATGGGAGTCAGATTCAAGACAAGATGCAGCAGATGATGTCTGGGGTTAACTTGGAGCAGGGAGGAATCAATGCCGAGTTTTACGAGCCAGAATTTGTCAACTATGTCCTTGCTCGCATAAAGCCACTTGCTCGCATAACAAAATCCGACAGCAAGGTGACGCTCCCAAAATCACTGCCTACGTTCTTTAACAAGTTAAGACTTGTTCGTTCTTCTGACATGACGTTTCTTAAAAAGGGAGATGGACAGATATATCTTGGAAAGATTCGGAGCGGGACAAAGATAATCGACGCTGATGTCTGGCTGAGGGCAGAGGATGTCTTTACTCATCATATTCTTATTCCGGCAACTACAGGACGTGGAAAGAGTAACCTTGTCAAGACGATACTCTGGCATGTACTTGATACAAACAAAGTCGGAGCGTTAGTACTTGATGCACACGATGAGTATTATGGAAGAAAAGATGTAGGACTCAAAGATCACCAAAAGGCGCGGCAGAATCTTGTGTATTATACGCCGACTCCTCCACCGGGCGCAAATAGACTGGTAATAAATCTGGAATCTCTAAGACCTGAGCATTTTCTTGGAATAGTAGAATTCTCTGATGCCCAGTGGCAGGCAATTCGAAGTTATAATGCAAAGGAGAGAGAGTTTTGGATAAGTCGCATAATGACAGAGCCGCTTGTCTCCTCTGGAATTGGAAATGGTGTTGAAACACACATTGCTACGCTTGCCGTACTCAAGCGCAAGCTGAGACTCATACTGGGATTGGAAGTGGATGAGCAGGGCAGGATAAATTCAAAGAACGAGGTCTTTGATGCAGGAACGAAGGGGATCACAACAGTAGACGATATTGTAAAGGACATAGAGGCAGGCAAGATAGTTATACTTGATACGTCGCGACTTGGAAACGAAGCAGAACTCATAGTTGGTAACATAATTGCATCGCGCATTTTTGAAAGATACAAGGAACACAAGGCAAGAGGTGAGCTGGAAAGAAAACCGGTTGTCACAGTCGTGATCGAAGAGGCTCCGCGTGTAATAGGAGAAGATAAGATAATACCGCGGAACGAAAACATTTACAGCACTATTGCAAAAGAGGGGCGAAAATTCAAGATAGGTCTTACTGCAATCACCCAACTGAGCAGCATAATACCTCGGACGATTCTGGCAAATATGAATACAAAGATAATTCTTGGAAACGAGATGGTGCAGGAACGTAAAGCAATAATCGAGAGCGCATCGCAGGACCTATCAGAGGATGACCGAAACATAGCAAGTCTTGACAAGGGTGAAGCCATAATATCGAGTATTTTTGTGCCGTTTGCAATTCCAATAAAGATACCTTTGTTTGAGGAACTGGTAGGACAGAATAACTCAAAAGAGATACCACGACCCAAAGTGTACTGAGATGAAATTTGCACATCTGGCAGACATTCACCTAGGATTCCAAAAGACAGAATCGCTTCAAAAGCTGGAGCAGGATGTTTTTGAGAGGGCAATTGATGACTGTATGGCAAAAAATGTCGACTTTATCTTAATTCCAGGTGACCTATTCCACGTCAACATTCCTGAAATGCGAGTTCAAAAGTTTGCATTTCGCAAGTTCAGGCAGGTACATGATGCTGGAATACCGGTGTATGTGGTGTATGGAAGTCATGACTTCAGCCCCGTCTCAAATTCCGTAATTGATCTGCTTGTGGAAGCAGGATATCTTACCAAAGTAACGCGCGTAATTGGCGTGGATGAAAAAATTCGTCTTGACTTTGTAGTGGATAAAAAGACTGGTGCTCTACTGGCAGGACTTTCCGGATTGAAGGCAGGAAAGGATGCATCTTGGTATGAGCGACTTGACAGAGAATCTTTGGAATCTGTTTCCGGCTTTAAGATATTCTTATTTCATGGCGGGCTAAGTGAGATGAAAACGGAGGAGACTGCGCAAGGTGAGTACATGCCGCTCTCACTTTTGCCAAGGCATTTTGATTATTATGCTGGGGGGCATCTGCATTCATTTTCACATCAGACGTATTCGGATTATCCAAACGTTGTCTATCCGGGCACGATCTTTTCTGGATATCACAGCGATCTTGAGGAAAACGCACGCGGCCGCAGGCGTGGATATGTTCTTGTTGAATTTGATGACAAGGTCAACAAAGTGGAATTTGTAGAAATTCCAAACGTGCAATACGAGCTTGTGGAGATTGACGCACAGGCCAAGATACCAAAGTCTGTCAATCTGGAACTTGTATCAAAGACATCGTCAATCAATCCTGATGGTAAGGTGATAGTAATCAAGGTAACAGGAGAGCTTTCGCAAGGAAAAACATCTGATATTGAGCTTGCATCGATAAGACAAGCCCTCCGAGAAAAAGGAGCGCTTGAAGTAAAGATAAACCAGAGCAAGCTGACATCAAGGGAATACAAGATAACTGCAGCTTCTGGAAGAAACAGAGACGAGATAGAAACCAACGTGTTTCAGGAAAATATAGGTGAGTTGCGACTGGAACAAAAGGAATTATTGTCGTCATCGGGAGTTGATGTGGCAAAAAAGCTGCTTATGGCGCTGAACAAGCCTATTTTGGAAAACGAGAAAAAGTCAGAGTATTCAAAGAGGCTGGAAAACGACGGGTTGGAGGTGCTGGGGCTCTTATGATACTAAATGCAATCGAGCTTGAAAATATTCGAAGTTACGATAAGGAAAGAATAGAGTTTCCACGTGGCATAACATTGTTTGAGGGTGATATTGGCTCTGGCAAGTCGACGGTATTGATGGGAATAGAATTTGCGTTGTTTGGACTTGGATCACAAAAACCGGAATCGCTTTTGAGCAAGAAGGCAGAGGTGGGAAGCGTGATACTGGAATTTGAAGTGGACGAAAGAAAATACATAGTCAAACGCACGTTAAAGCGCAAGGGGGATTCGGTAGGACAGGACCCAAAAGAGTCGTATCTGATTTACGATGGGCAGACAGAACCATTAACTCCGTCTGAGCTAAAGCAGCGCATACTACAAATTCTCAAATTCAACGAGCCATCAGATCCGCGCTCGGAGAGCAGAATCTTTCGATATGCGGTTTTTACACCCCAAGAGGAAATGAAGCA
>JAWCRP010000063.1:0-6237 GCA_038869175.1 Candidatus Nitrosotenuis sp.
TGTGTCACATAATAGCATACAATTGCTACAGAATTACTAGGAATATGGTATAATTTTGGGATGGTTTCTACAGAGCCCTAAAGAATCATATCTATTAAATCTGGCTTGCGTAAGATTTGTACATCACTTCTGAAACAGATTTCATGAATCATAATAATGAAATTAATTGTTTGCATGTTTGAATTATGTACTAAATCTGTTAAGACTAGGATCTAATGAAGGCTCAAAAACCGACACCAATTTTTCCCCAAAGATTCCTGAAAGGCTCATAGTCCTTTGGTTCCCACCAATAGCTTACTTTCCCATCTTTTACTCCTTTGTGAATCGTTGTTTTCATTTCGTTCTGTGTTGCAATAAAAATCTCCGGCTCTTTTTCAAGAACACTGCGACAAATTATGACAAAATCGGCAATCATATGATCGATATTGCTGCCAAATGGAACTGGTGCTTTTTTTGTAAGTGATTTGACTTGAATCGTCAGTTTTTTGGTTCCAGTCTGATCAAATATTATGATATCCACTCCTTTCGTATTTCTTGAGGTTGGTAAAACATTCCATCCCTTTTTTGAAAGCTCGTAACATGCATAGTAGAGTCCGATATTACCAGTAACTTGATTTGGAAATTTTTTATCAATGATCTGTGTATCGAGATTTTTATCACTCATGCATGTTACCTCTTTAATTTTAAAGAATTTTTATATCTTGAAATCATTGGAATAACAGCAATAATTCCCCACAAATAAGCTACATTCCAATCGCAGAGATTGCATTTAGTCAGACTGCCGTTTTCTCCAATTAATGATCTCACAGAGTTTCCAGATCCACCCACCCCTTCAATAGATTTACCTTCCACTAGCCAATGAAGACAAAGTAAAAGATGGTGTCTGTGTACGAAGGACTCGTTGCCTTTTTCGTTTTTTAAAGATATTTTGTCTCCAATTGCACCGGTAATTCTAAATTTTTTTTCAGTTGCCGTAAGATAATCTTTCACAGATAGACTGCTAAGCAGATTTTGACACTCGTTACACATTGTTTGTAATGCCAAATTCTAAGATAATAACTTGAAGTCCATCCAGAGGTAGAATCCTATCAGACCCATAACCTTTTTGGTCTAGCCCTAGACTTCGTGACGGTGTCAGTATTTTTATCTAGTTGCTTAGCTTGGATGCGTAGTTTTGGTTCAATTCCTTCTCTGATCAAATGTTCAAGATAATTTACGCATAAAATATCCAAACCTAGCTCGCTATTGTTGACCATCCCCCTGGTTCGTTACCTAATGTGTACTTGATGTAATTAACAATCTTCTGTAAAATTCAGCGATCGTAATTTTCCCAAAACCCTCAAATCAGGCGTGTGAAGTCCATAGTTTACATTGGATTTCATGCTGGAAGAAGAGATGATAGATCTTGTGACGTTTTGTCTACAAAATCCAAACTCAGAGCAAGTACATCAGAAAAAGAGCAGGATTGCAGAGATTGGCAAAGAATTATTTGCAGATGGCGGAATCGATGCCCTTGAAAATATGTTCTTTGCAATAGAGAACCGGGTTAAAGAAGAGATAGGAAAAGATCCAAGATCACTTCGTTCGCTGTGGAACGGCAATACTTCAGAGTGGAACTATAACTGAAAAAAGTAGAAAAGGCCCTTATGCCTTTCCGATTCTAAATATGGATGTGGAACATGTAGGACAAGTTCCCTTTGTTGCGGGTTTTCCGTTCTTAAGAGTGACTGGTTTTACGCCTGACATCTCTCGTTTTGCTCTGCATTTTACGCAATAGCCTATCATGACAGTTGTAGTTGTGTGATCTGATATTAGCGAACTACTGTAAAAATTATTTAACACCCAAGTGGATGTGGGTATCTGGTTTGTCATCTAATTTTGACTCGTATTTGTATACTACCTGACAATGCCCTAAGACAATGCCATTAACTGACAATGAACTTTATTTCAAGTGGTCTTGATAATGCGTCTGCATTTGATATACTATCCCACAGATAGACTTTGGCAGTATAAGTCCCGGGGGTATTTGGTAACCATGATATTGCAGGCGAGAATGTTTGTTGCGGGTTTAATGTTCCAGAGAACCATGTAAGCTTGAGTGTTATCTGATGCTCATTTAATATCTCTACGATATAGACAAATTGTTGCGCATTTGACTGTTTGTTTGTAATATCTGCAGATACCTGTATTTGCTGGTTTGTGTTGATGTTTTGCGATAATGACTCGCCAAATGAGTTTACCAGTCTTACATTACTAAGATCTGCACGTTCAACTCCTGTTAGGGCAGTTGCGCTTTGAAATGACGCAAAAAACAGGATGAAAGCGGCAAAAAATACTACTTTCTTTAACACGCTTGAATAAAAAAAGCTGCACTACTAAAGAGTTTGCATCGTAAAATGATTGAGCAAGTGCCAAAATTTTAGTCTATAACTCGATTCGGTAATAGTCCCAGCGCTCAGGGTCAAATTTCGTTACAAATTCTGCCTTTTCGTGCTTTTCTATTCTTTTTTCGATTACATCTCGAAGGGCAAAGCTTGTTAAATATTTGTAGTTCATCGAGTGAGCTTGCATGGTAAAAAGATGTCTCATCTCGCTACCTCCATGGAGTCCCCAATATCCCATTTTCAGAGCGATTGGCTCTAGAAATACGGTATTGTATTTTCCATAATTTTCATCTGTTATCTCGGGTCTGAGCTTATAATTTTCAAGTGGGCCGCCTTTTGCAAAACCGATTATGGGCCCATCAACATTTCCAAGTCGTAGTGTGTTTAGAATGGTTTTTTGGTCCTTCATTGTTTTTTCAAAGTGCTCTCTGTCAAACTGGAGTGGAGTTGGCAGCTCATTGTAAATTTCAAGTAGTGTTTTTAGAAATGTTGGATCATCTCTTATTTTCATAGATTCTATTTTTGGAACAAGTCTAAGATTCTCATAGATGTATTCTGACTGTATTTTAATTTCTTGTTGGCGTAAATTCAAAAATCCAGTAACTACATCCATAAAGTTCTTCCTCATCTGTTTTGGAAGTGCACGCAAAACGGTTTCGCACATGGAGGCTTCATCATTCAAAAGATCTTCAAAGTATGCAACTGATCGTTTGACGATAAATGATGGATGCCATGCAAGTGCATGTGCATTTTTCTTTGCCATGTCCATAGCTTTCACAAAATCACCAAGTGCATAGCCGCTGACCCTGTCTACTACTGAAAGTAGCCAACCAAGATGCAAATAATATTGTTGCATGCTATTGTTGTTTTTTGTAAGGGGTGAGTTGTCAAAGCATTCTTGAATCTGCCTCATGGCTCTTTCTTTGAGTGCGCCTTTCCATGGATATGTAGTGCGCAATATCAGGGCTTTTACAATTTCCATATCCAGCCCTGCATCTTCAAACAATTGCTTTAGATTTGCATCATGGGTTAGGAATTTTATGACATTGTCTTCGTGTGGCTTGTCCACGCTTTTCTGAGGATCAAAATCATGAAACAGTGCTGATGCATAAAGATACTTGAAGTCCTCCTTTCGTATCTCGTTTAGAATGCTTTTCCATTTTAGGACTATGAGTGATACGTATGTGACCTCAAGCTCATGTGATATGTTATGGTACCCGTAGTAGTCCTTACCAAGTCCTTGTGACTCGAACAACGAAATTGTATAGTCTAGCATCTTTACGTGGCACGAACCGTTTAGATCACACGAAGCAGCCAAAGTGATGATCTCATCTCTTAAGCTTTGTGTGTCTGCATATAGCTGCATTAGTCTATCGATGCTGGTCAGTTTTAAATCTGTAACGGGACGGTTTTGAGAAATTTTGTGAAAACTTGAGCATTTCTTACAATTTCTACACTAATTAGAATTGACGTATTGCAAAGATTTTGGTAATATCGTGTTGGATAGAACACTCATCGGTAAAGACTGCCCCTGAGCAATCCCAAAACACTCAATACAATAATTTGGTCATAACTGAGAATGGATGTAGATTTCAACGTTATGTCCTTGCTTACAAACAGGCAGCTTGATTTGATATTGAATGTAAATGGAGTCTTGCATAATGTGAGGGCTACAATCACACTTTCTGATGTACCTGTAAGAAAACCTACCATGCGTGGCGGAGTGTATTATACTGACAAATCTGTATTCAAAATCAAAGCGTCTGTAAACGATGATTCTATATCAAAACTGCTATCACAAGCCATGTTGGGACCGAATGCGGATTTTGAGCAGATAGAACTCCTTGCACCTATGGAGGGAGTCAGAATTTTTGCAAATCTGACAAATTACGTTCAAAAAAACGCCGGATTGGAGCTAAACTTGGTAGTAGTGGGAACTGAATCACTCAATTGATGCCTTATAGTATGCATCATAGGTTTTTCGTTTTTCCTCATCTGATAACACCTCATACGCCTTATTGATCTCGGCAAGCTTTTCTGCAGTCTGATCATCCTTTGTCTTGTCGGGATGGTATTTTTTTACAAGCTGTCTGAATTTTGTTTTTATTTCTTTTTGAGTGGCATTATTTGGTACTTCCAGTATTTGGTAATAGTTGGGAAGGTTTTTCTCTTTTAACATCTTTCTGAATTCTTCTGCTCCCTTGGCAGTTCTTGGTCCAACAAAGTCCTCGTCATCTCGGTTCCAGTCTGAGTGGTATTTCTCATAATCACGATCCTCCTTTGACGCATAATTCTTTTTTTCATAGTCTGTCTTCCTACGCAAAATTATGTCGCGTGCCAGATATAGAAATACACCTCCTAATGCAGCCGCAATCACAAACATTGCCATTTGGACATCTCGAACGTTGTAATATTCTGATATCTCCTCGGAGCCACGCGTTTGAACCGACTCGGTGATAATTCCTCCCTGTTGCGAATGTGAGTTCGGAATGGATGTTGCTAGTAAGAATGCAAATGTGGTGGCAATCATAACCGTTCTAATACTGGGCATTTTAGCTAATAATCTTCTTGAAAATCTTATTTAATTTTCGCATTTTGCTCAGACCAGTCTAAAGTCTTCTTTTACGGTGTTTAGAACTATGTTGGTAACAGTTTTGTCTACGTTCGGCTTCGATGAGAGCATTTTAACAAACTTGCTCAACTCATCGCGATTTTTGAATTTGGCTACAAGCACTGTGTCAGATTCGCCTGTCACATCATAGACTGCGCACACGTTCTCAAGGTTGGCTATTTCGTTCTCGATTTCTACCATTTTGCCTTTTTTTGTATATATCTCAATTATTGCGGTAAGATCATAGCCAAGCTTTTCATGGTCTATTATGGCCGTGTACCCTTTCACTATTTTTTCCTGTTCAAGTTTTTTTATTCTTGTTAGGATTGTGACAGTCGACATTCCAAGCTTAAGTGCAAGCTGACGTGATGAAAGGCGCGCATCTACTAGGAGGTTTTTTAGAATCTTCATGTCAGTCTTGTCTAGGTTCATCAATACTGGTATGCTTGGACAAATATTAAACGTTGTTGTGATTTTCTAAATGAATTTTCACACTGTTACTAATGTACAATAAATTCATCCGTGAGCATATTGATATGTGATAGAAAAAAATTTTGATTTTGATCGACTATACAAGAGAATAGTTCGATATTATTTGGGAAAAAGACATTTTACAAAAGAGAAGGCAAATTTGATTGCGCAAAAAGTCATCCAAAAAGAGATCTATCTTAGAACCTGCAAAAATGCAAGGTGTTCTCACCTGCTATATGATCATTTGAGAAATTACGAGTCATGTCTTGTGGATAGGTGTACGTGCAAAAAATACGAGCATCCTCAGGCTATGTGATGATACGCTGACAGATTGTCATGGTCGTGAATATATGTCTCCTTTATTGCCTAATTAGAAACTGACAAAGCCATGTTTGGTGTAATCTTGGTGTGAGTAGTAATGAATTGTTGAGGAAGGGAAATGAACTATTAATTCGCGGTCTGTTTGAACAAGCATTATCGTGCTTTGAGCAGGCACTTTTACTTGATCCAAAAAATGCCGAGCTTTGGAATCAAAAAGGCGTTACACTTAGAAGTCTTGGTAGATATGATGAGGCCATTGAGTGCTTTAACAAGGCACTGGAAATCGATCCTACAGATAAGAATGCCTCATGACAGTAAATAAACTACATATGCACCAGATAATGGGGTGTTTTCAATTTGATTGATGTGAAAAAAATGCTTGTGCAGGCATACGAATTATGTGAAGAAGGTAGATTTGCGGATGCAATAGCATTGTATACGAAAATACTG
>JAWCRP010000064.1:0-6229 GCA_038869175.1 Candidatus Nitrosotenuis sp.
TTTTGACGGCAAGACCAAGGCAACAATGGAGGAGGTTGCCAGAATTTACACTGTAACCCACGTAAAGGAGATAGAAGGGCCATACGATATCATAACCACGCTAGAATCAAGCTCAAATGATGAGTTGAAAAAAGCCCTACAGCAGCTAAGGAAGCTAAAAACAGTGCGCGGTACGCTCACTCTTAGGTCAAGCGACGATTTGGAAGTTCTTGGATGATCACATCTTACTGATATTCAAACTCTATTGCCATCAGGAATGCATCCTCACCATCCCTATAATACGACTTGAGCCTCTGTTTTATTACAAACCCGATTTTCTCATACAGCCTTACTGCATCTGCGTTGCTGCATCTAACTTCCAAATACAGCTCATCACAACGTTTTAGCTTGACGCCATTAATTGCCTCCTCTATTATAGCGCGTCCAATTCCCAGATGTCTGTACTCCTCAAGAACAGCAACTGATACTACGTGCCCCTTTTTGACAAACCCCAGCTTCTTAAAATTGGAAAATCCGTACTCTGTCTTGCACATAATGTATCCAACCAGCTTGCCCTTGTTTTCCGCAACCAAGAACGCCTCAGGCATTTCGGCAAGCAGGCTCTCATAAAAATAGTCAGAATAATGCTCAGGCAGGGTTTTTAGATTTATCTCCATTACAGGTATCAGATCACTCAGATCGCATCTTCGTATTATGTAATCCCCCATCTGCCTTAGGATAATCTGCATTTGAGTCAATTTTCAAATTCAGATATTTAATGTTTAGAGCAAAAAACCACGCAAATCAATTAATTGACTGCCGTTTCATGTTTACTAATGAGTGAGCCAACGCAGGAACAGGTCATCTCCATTGTGACATCAATTTTCAATGTCAAAGATATTTCCATAACTTTGGAAAAGATGGATTTTGAGATTGCCGATGCCGACTTTAAACAAAAATTTGTGTTGCTTGCCCAAAAGATGGAACCTCTTGGCATAGTGTGCATTTTGAGAAAATCAGATGATCGGCTGATAATTCAGGTAAATCGGATGCCGACTCAGACTCGTCGTCTCAAGTTTCTCTCCGATGCAATGATTCAAAGAATACTGTTTGGCGTGGTAATATCTTTTGTAATGGTAGACGGATACTATAGGACAATCGGCGTAAACTCGGTCATCTTCATTGGAGACCCGTTGGACTTTGCAATTTTATACACTCTTTCTCTTGTTGGAATACTTGGAGTTCATGAGGCAGGACACCTTGTTGCAGCACGAATGCACAAGGTACGCACATCGTGGCCATATTTTATTCCCGGAATACCAATCTTTGCCATACCGACATTTGGAGCCATGATACAGTCACGCGGTCTCACCATAAACCGCGACATCTTGTTTGATGTTGCCATTGCAGGCCCAATTGCAGGTCTTGTTATAGCCATAATAGTATCATTTTACGGCGCATATACATCACCCGTCCTTGACGACTTTACACTAAGCTCACTACCGGATGGAAGTTTGCAAGAGCTGAATGACAGCATACTAATGAAGATCGCACTTTCTGCGTACGGAAAGGGAGGACCAGATGTACAGGTAATGATGTCTCCAATTTTGTTTGCGGCATGGCTTGGATTTTTGATCACATTTTTGAATTTGCTTCCAGCATGGCAGCTTGATGGCGGCCACATGGCGCGTGCATTATTTGGGCATAGAATACATCGCTTTGCAACATATGGCAGTGTAGCATTGTTGTTTTTGCTCCAGTATCACTTTATGGCAATACTCATACTCTTATTTAGTGCAAGGAACCCCGGAGTGCGTCCCCTTGATGATGCATCTCCCCTTTCAAAGAATAGAAAATATCTCTACATAATAGTAATAATAATTGCCATCTTGTGTGCTCCAATACCAGGCTCACTGTGGCCCAACTAGAATGCGTGCACCGTCAGCAACTATTGAGATCTTCTGCCTTGCGCCCTGATTCTTTAGTATGTATTCCAACGTTTCATTTACACCATCAAATGACAACATTCCAAGTTTTTTCACATACATTTGAGGAAGAATCGAGACCAATCCGACCTTGATCTTTTTCTGCACTTCGGAAAGATACAGTAGATCCTCCATTCCATCAACATACTTGGCCGGCTTTTGCAGTCGTTCTATGCTCATTCTGCCTTCAATGAACTGCCGAATTGCCTCAGAGCCGACACCCATCTTGCACTCCCCAAGAAGTATTGCAAGTCCGTCATCACGTATTGCCTTGTAGCAGTTCCAAAGTGAACCCAATGTCTTGCCAAGTGTCTCGTTGCTTGCGTCCTTTCCCGTACTTATCAGCAACGTGCGATGCGGTTCCACCGCCTTTGTAAACGACTCCATAGTGCGTGAAACGGAAATTGTGTTGGAAGGATGCCCATACACAACATCGGCAATTCCTCCCGCATGAACTGCAATCTCAATTGATGCAATTTCAAATGACGATGTAAAGTTTTTCGCAACCTCAACGCTAGATGTTTGTTTGCCAGGATGTGGTACATTATCCTGTCTTTTTTCGTAGGCATCAAGCATGTGCTCTTTTCCAAACCTTCTGAGAAGCCGTGTGCACACTGCATCAAATCCGAACAATCCGTCAAACTCCATTTCATTTATAAAAACAAGATCAGGGTTTGCTTTTTCCATCCCCTCAAACGCAAGAACTTGCCCGTCTTGTGGTATACCCATCTTAACTAGATTCATTATCTGTTTGTCTGCAAATATCTTGGGTTTTGGCAAAGATTTCTGAGCACACTTGTCATACAACACAAGAATCGCCTTCTTTACCGCCTCAGTATAGTTGAGCACCACCAGATCCAGCGGCTTTGTTATGTCAACGGCGTCAAGCCTTTCTGAGATGGCAGTGTCATCAAGAGAGGGTCCACGATACTCGATTCTCTGATCTAGATTCTCTGCTTTTATATCAAGCACGACGTCAGTCATTCCATAGTTAAGCCAGATCTCAGGCACGACTGTATCTGCAAAACAAAGCAAAATAAATCCAGTTTAGTTAACTTTGGTGTGGAGTTTGTAAAAGAATTTGCAACGTTTTTGCACCAAAACGGCATCATCAAATTTGGGGATTTTACGCTTGCAAGCGGTAAAAAGAGCCCATACTATATCGACCTAAGAGCCGTTCCAAGCTATCCTCATCAGTTCAGGCGCATGATAAAACATCTGCAAAACGCCATATCGGAAAAGACCGGTCTTGATAGCTTTGATGCCATAGCCTCAGTTCCCACGGGCGGACTTGTGATAGCATCCGCACTAGCACTGGAGACTGTAAAGCCACTAATTTACATCAGAAGCGAGGCAAAACAGTATGGTACTGGTAAGCTGGTTGAGGGAGTCATAAGAAATGGAATGAGAGTGCTTTTCGTAGACGATGTGGCCACCACTGGCGGCTCCGTCATAAAGGGAATAAGAGCTTTAAGCGGGGCGGGCGTCAAAACATCTGACTGCTATGTGATTGCAAACAGAATGGAGGGTGCAAGCGAAGCATTGAGAAATGAAGGAGTCACGCTGCATCATCTGTTTAGCATACCAGAGATAGCTGAAATTTTATACCGCTCAAAGCTTATTGATGATGCAACATTGAAAAGAGTTCAAGTCAAGTCCTAGCTGTCATACACCATAAGACCCCTTTCTTCAAGCAGCGAGTGAAGATTGTTTACGGAACGGTACACGTCGCTTTCCTTTTTTGCCCCCGTACAGACAAGCTTGCCTGAAGCGAAAAGCAGTATGACTGTCTTTGGATCGAGCATCCTGTGGATTAATCCTGGAAATTGCTCCGGCTCATACATGCTTCTTGGAAGAGTTCGTGCTGCATGCTCAAGGTGTACCTTGCCTCCAAGGCTTGCCGAGGCAACAATGTTTTGTACTGTAACTATCGCTTCATTTTTTATTTTGATTCCGCCTTTCCTTAGCTGTTGCACGACAGTACGCACTGCCTTGATTGCCATCTCTTCTGATTTGCCACCGGTGCAGACCATTTTGCCAGATGAGAATACCAATATCGCAGTTTTTGGTGTTTTTAATCTATACACAAGACCCGGAAATTGATCTGGATTCCATTCCGTGTCGGGAAATTTTTTTGTGACCTCACTAAGATCAATCTTTTGGTCAACTGATGCGGATGCAACCACATTCTCTATACTCACAACAGACTTTGTCTGCGGCATGGTGTGGTTTTTACAGATTTTAATATATACCTAAACTGTATTAGAACGGCAGCTCAGACAAATGCCTTCACATCATGTTTCAGATATAACTCTGATTCTTCATTGCGGCCAGCATTGGTTGGTACATACATCTTAAATTGATTTCATTGCTGCATTCACTGAATGTAGGCTGCATGTCATTTTTTGCATACCACAAATAGGTAGTCTATTATCCCTTCTTGGGAGACCGACTTCATTTTTTGAAGCGACTGTGCTAGGATCTTTTCCACATACTGCGGATACAACTTGAGGATCTTTGCACTAATTGACTTGCGGTTTTCAAGATAATAGTCGGCAAGTGGAACATAAACACTGGAGCCGATTTTTTGCAGTGATGTGATCTTAAATCCACTCTTTACTATTTCCGATGCAACATAATCGGCAGCATAATGCTCAGAAGACCACGTAAAAGATAGCATGCCAAGCTTTGCAAACGAGACGCGCTTTTCCATTACAGGTATTGCCATAGCTAGCAGTCCATCATTCTTTAGTATTCTAAACGAATCCGACAGGAATTCTCCAAGCGGCTTGAAGTGCTGTGCCGATTCAAGTGCCAAAACACGATCTACCGAATCCGATTTGAATGGGAGTAGTCTTGACGTAGCATTTAGCCTGCTGATTTTGTTGTGTTTTATCGTGTCGTTTTTTTGTATCCGTATGTTATCTTGTCCGTATCCGAATCTCTGCAGATGCGCAAAATTAACATCCACGCACACAATATCAATTGGACTGTATTCAGCACTCCATATGGATGCAGGCGTGGTAAATCCGCTTCCGGTATCAACTACTTTTAGTTTCGATTTGAGATCAGCTACCCTGCCAAAAATGCGGCACATGTTTTCTTGTGCTTGAAGAGGGGATTTTGCATCATCGTTCCAAAATCCAAAATTTAGCATATCACCGCCGGTGGCAATCTTCATTATGTCTGAGAGAAAATCATACATCTTGATTATGTCCTTCTCATTGCGGCGTAATGTCCACATTACAAGATCAGGGACTGATATTTTTTTCAATATAGAATGCATATGGCACCTTTGGTAAAATATCTACCCAGCATTTGGATATGCTGGTCAACATTATAAGATGCTCAAATTATTGTTTAGTATGAATCCGCTATTTCAGCTAAGCACAAGAAAATACGAGGATGAAATAGACATCGTACGAAAGGCCATGGCCGAGCTTGAGAGTATTTGCGGCGTAAAAAACGGATACCGGATTGGTGAGCCATTCACAAGAGCCGGCTGGACATTCTTTAATGTGCAGATAAGCTCCGAGATGGAATCCGTAATTGAGACATCTGGCATGATGGATGGGGCACTAGGATATAGAATAGGCGAGCAGTTGAAAAATTTTCTTGGCCACTTTCTTGAGTTACGAGGAAGCAACGTGAGGATTACAAAAATAGACTACTAATAATTGCCACACAATTCAGGGCAACATAAAGATAATTTCATTAAAATTAGATTGCAGAACAAAGTTACCAATGATTTAAAAGCAATTTTCGCATAAACAGTTTGAGAACGATGATTGCAGAAAATCAAAAAATCCGTATGCTTGCGTTTGTCGCAATAGTTGCTGTATTCGCATTTGCGATCTCTCCCATAACCACAGCGTTTGCGCAAGAATCAACTAGCAGCATACAGGTTGATGCCGACGAGAAAACATACGAAGGAAAAGAAGGCAAATCCTGTGCTGGTAAAGATAAACGCAGCATGAATACGTAAGAAACGTCGATAACTTCTTTTTTTCTACATTTTTAGGTAGATTATGTGAAAACTTACATTAATTCTGAAAATTTTTTTTGCAAGACCACAATCTGTAATGATTTACAATAACAATCCATTCTCAACAATGTGATTTCCAGTTTGCCTTGTTGCGTAAAATCCCTTTTCTTTAATGCTTTTAGAACTTCTTTCCAACCTATTACAGAGAGAGGCTCAAACTGAAATGGTCACTAGTTTGGAGGATTTCTTTTTACTTTCTAAATATGATTTGCAAAGTTTG
>JAWCRP010000065.1:0-6224 GCA_038869175.1 Candidatus Nitrosotenuis sp.
TGACCGCTGTCTGTTTTTTACCTCAAAGAGCTCAAGCGTAATGAGGTCTATTGCCTTCTTGAGATGATCAAACTCATTAATGGAATGAATCTGGCCTTCAACAAGTCTGCGCAATACCTTGACGGCTGCCTTTTCAAACTCTCCTTCTGCTATTATTTCAAGCGCATTAAGTTTTGATAGCATTTCATCCAGCTCCTTTTTCATCTCTTCTGTAGGCTTGTGTTCTCTCACAAGTTGGTATTCTGCAAATACTATATGAAGTTCTATGTTAACATGGGTTTTGAGCCGCCAAATCCAAACTAGAGTAACTCTTCATCCAAAACCTCGATAGAGTCCACATATTGTATGCATGTGCAATCTGGAATGGAGCATCTTCCCAGCTTCATTAGAGAACTGCTGTCCTTGGAATACTCATGTATCTGCGGTACATGGTGACATCTCTTGCAGTTCATTGTCTTGCCAGAGAGATTACTAATATAAAAACGAGATGTGACCTCAATCTAAATTATGTTTTGGGTTGACAAGCTAAATACACGAAAGTAAATCGCACGGTTGAGTTTCAAATTGATCGTGTATGCAAGATAAAATTAAACAGCACAATATTCACTAAAAATTATGAGTGAAATTACTGATGAAGACAGGCGACGCGTTAATCTGTTACGGACTGTGTCAAAACACGGTCTTAAAGTATTAAATCTTGATGATCTTGTGGAGCTAAAAACATTGGTAGAAAAAAAGGATTACACTCACGATAAAAAAGCTCAAAAGTCCAAATCAAAACTGCTTGCAAAAATAAACGCTGCAATATACGATATTGAGGAAAAAAAGTAACTCAAAAGACAAATAGCGTAACTTGTTTAAGAAACGCATGCCTGCAAACCAACTCATTCATGAAACAAGTCCGTATCTTCTACAGCATGCTCACAATCCAGTTGCATGGTATCCATGGGGGGAGACAGCGTTAAAAAAGGCAGTTGATGAGAACAAGCCGATCTTTCTTAGTATTGGATACAGCTCGTGTCATTGGTGTCACGTCATGGAACACGAATCGTTTGAAAATGAGGAGATTGCCAAAATAATGAATGAGCACTTTGTAAGCATAAAGGTGGACAGGGAGGAGAGGCCCGACCTTGACGATATTTATCAGAAGGTGTGTCAAATGGCAACCGGACAAGGAGGATGGCCACTGAGCGTCTTTCTAACTCCTGACCAAAAACCATTCTATGTTGGAACATACTTTCCTGTTCTGGATAGCTACGGAAGACCGGGATTTGGCAGCATACTATTACAGCTTGCACAAGCTTGGAAAGAAAAGCCATCTGATGTTAAAAAAGCAGCGGCAAGCTTTATGGAGACATTGCAAAAAGCAGATCTTGTAACCACACCGACAAAGATTGAAAGGACGCTTCTTGATGAGGCGGCAATAAACCTGCTTTCTATTGCAGACAATACGTTTGGTGGATTTGGTAGCGCACCCAAGTTTCCAAATGCATCAAATTTGTCGTTTTTACTCCGGTATGGCAAGATCTCAAACATATCAAAATTTCGAGAGTTTGTATTCAAGACGCTAAACAAGATGGCAAAGGGAGGAATATTTGATCAAGTGGGCGGCGGGTTCCACCGATATTCAACTGATGCACGATGGCTTGTTCCGCATTTTGAAAAGATGCTCTACGATAACGCATTACTTCCAATGGTGTATGCCGAAGCATACCAGATAACCAAGGACGAATTTTATCTTAGAGTGATAAAAAAGACACTTGATTTTGTGCTAAGAGAGATGCGTTCTACACAGGGTGGATTTTACTCTGCACTTGATGCTGATTCGGAGGGAGAAGAGGGCAAGTTCTATGTGTGGAAAAAACAAGAGATCAAAGAATTGCTTGGGAAAGACGCCGACGTATTTTGTCTTTACTATGATGTGACTGACGGTGGAAATTTTGAAGGAAATACAATTCTTAACAACAATGTAAATCCCTCCACGGTAGCCTTTCAGTTCGGCCTCTCTGTTGATGATGTGAACCGCATTGTTGCCACAGGAGAGCAAACACTGCTAAGTGCACGATCCGCTCGAATAAGGCCCGGACTTGACGACAAAGTACTGACATCTTGGAATGCGCTAATGGTGTCTGCGTTGGCACGAGGTTATCGAGTAACAGACGATCCATTATATCTTGAGGCCGCAGAGACATGTGTGGAGTTTATCAGAAAAAATCTAATCGTTGATGGCATACTCTTGCACACGTACAAGGATGGACAAGCAAAGATTCGCGGTTATCTTGACGATTATGCCTATTTTATCAGCTCACTACTTGATGTCTTTGAATCCAGTCCAACACCTCAATACCTTGAGCTTGCCAAAGATCTAGCTACACATTTAATACAACATTTTTGGGATCCAATTCATAATAGCTTTTACTTTACGGCAGATGATCATGAGCGTCTGATCATAAGGCCAAAGAACAACTACGACCTTGCAATGCCCTCTGGTAACTCAGTAGCGGCAAACGCACTACTCAGACTGTATCATCTAACACAGACCAGAGAATTTCTTACCATCTCAACCAAAATAATGGAATCATTTGGCACCATGGCTGCAGAGAACCCATTTGGTTTTGGATATTTGCTTAACACAATCTATCTTTATCTCCAAACGCCAACTGAGATCACAGTTCTTGGAGATGATAAGACAATATATGATCTTGTAACAAAAAGGTTTCTGCCAGAGTCGATATTGGTGGTGGTGCGTAATGCGGACAGATTGCAACCTCTTTCCAAATATGCATTCTTTACTGGAAAAGAATTTCAAAAACACACATCAGTGTTTGTCTGCAAAAACTTTAGCTGCTCGCTGCCTCTTACAACTATTCCTGAAATAGAGCGCCTACTTTGATTTGAAAATATTCACTTCTAGAACTTCGCCTACCTGAGGTCGTCCCATTCGCTCATATCGTATCTTCGGCATCGTAATCGATATGGTGGTCTGCTCATACGTCTTCATTTTGATCGTGGGCTGGGCCTGAAGTATGGCCTCAAGAAGTGGCTGTACCTGTTCCCTTATCTCCGGATCCAGCTTTTTTGCAACGGAATCCATTATGAGTTGTTTTTGCGATATCGGTTCTGTCTGTACGTCTTCTGCCATGGAAATTTGTACAATAAGGCCATTGTCGACAATCTGCTGTATTCGATATCTTGTAACTTCTGCCATGCTCATCTTTGGATGGTATGAATTTAACTCATTCTGGACTTTCTGTTTTATTTAGGGCAGCAGTTATGGCAGGTGCCTTTTCTTTGAGTATTCTGTTGAATTCTTGCAAGTCATCTAGTTCGACCGGCTTGTTCTCATTTTCGTATGCTCGCAAGAATGCAGAGTATACGCATCCTGCAATTATGCCAAACGCTACATCCTTTACGGATCCAACCTCTGGAAGATACCCCTGGGCAATCTGTCGGTATGCTGCGGCCTCCTCAACGTAATAATCAATGAGTCCTTCCAAAAACTCTTTTGTGTGCTTTGTGATTGCCAATTTGTTTTCTGTTCATTCATGATTTATAATAGTTGGTACACAAATCCAAAATTGATGTGGAAGATAGATCTGGACAATGACTATTTTAGGATCTTAGATAAGAATCACAATATTGCCGGATACTTTGTTCCAGATTATGGTAATATATTTCCGGAAGAAAAGGCAGATGAGATTATAGCAGAAATGCACAAAAATCACGACAAGATAGCTGGTGGATACTTGACAGTGCCGATGGTTAAATTCGGATTGTATGGTGCCGATCAGGATATGGATGTGCTTTATTTGCACAGTCAGCTTGATGGGGCACTACACCGTGTGGATGCCTGGAAAGAGTTTTTATTTGAACATCAAATGCAGCATGCAATAAGAACTGCACATACAGACCAAGACATGCTAAGCCTAACATTTCCAATCAAATTCAAAGAACATGTGCAGCTGGAAAAAAAACAAATTCTTCTAACTCTGACCCCAACACTTGATCTGTTGCAACAAAAAGGTCTGCTTTAATTCTGTCCTGCCCTGTCTTTTGCCTTACTATATGATGTGAGGGCTGCCATTTCATCAGCAAATGATTCCTGCAGGAGGAGGTCTGAGCGTACTCTGGCTGACTCGTCACCGTTTACGATCCATTCTATGAGATATTTGTCGCTCTCAAGCTGTTTTTGCGTTGAAAGCTTGAACAGTTTTACTGCTGGCGCAAATGACTCTGGTGGCCTTAGTGTATCGTATTTTTGTACAATCAATTCCAGTCTTTCTATATGCGTCTTGGCAAATAAGGAAAATTCTTCCTTTGTCATTCCGCCCTCATCGAAGATGGCCTTGTTTGAATAAAAATTACCTTGTACCTGTTTTAGCTCATCCTGTATTGCTTGCAAATTGTTGCCAAAACTTTCTCCCCTTATCCTTGCTTGGTCGGCAGAATACGTAAAAAATACTGCAAGAATAACTATCAAAACCCCTACGCCAATTGCTATGTAAAGTGACTTGACTTGCTTCAAACTATTGATGCTTTTTCTCAAGCTCGATATTAATCCGTTGGAATGGTGTGAAGCAGCGCACCAAATCAGCTATGATTAATAACAATAAAGAGCATTCATCCATGATGAATTTGCTACTGGCAATGGCAGTAATTGCACTGATTACAATTTTACCACTAACTGCATATTCTGACAGTGCAGACTATACCATGTATGGCTGGGGGTATGGTGTTGCATCAGAACTAACAACCGTATCGTTGCACTTGGATCTCACAAAACAATCCATAGGCAAAGTGGACTTAGTTCAAGGCCGATTTATAGTAGACGAGCAAAGTTATCCGTTGAGAAGCCTTGTGTTTCTGCCGCTTTTTGATGAAAGATTTGTCAAAATAAACGCTGTTGCATCTGACGCCTCACTCAATCTTACAGGAAGACTCGTTGCAGAAAGTGATGATGGTATGGTGTATGATTTGCGCGGTACTATAACACGAAACAATATTCGTGAAATGGTGTTTGTTTCGGCAGTTTTACATAGGGTGCATCTGCCTATGCAAGAGACTGCAATTCCCAGCCCAACAAATCAGAACGACTCTATTATGATTGAAGACAAACTTGATGCATTATTGCTTGTCAGACACAAAACATCTGTTCAGTGGAGAGATAGTTATGATTTTACCGTGCGAGTGTTTGATCCTGCTCTCAATCCGGGCTCCAACTTTTACAACTCGATTGGGTTTTTAGAAGGTGTTCAGATCACTGCAAAGGTAACTGATACTGCAGGAAGACTTGTCAATACAATAAACGGGACAACCGATAATGCGGGATACTTCACTGGCTCTGTAATAATACATGACAACTCCATTACCGGACTTTATACGCTTGACGTGCTAATTTCTGATTCCAAATACAATTCTCAATCGCAAAGACTTGCATTTGTGGTAAATCCGGTGTACTAGTATCAATCTATGTAGATGCCGTTCTCGTCTGCCTTTAATTCAATTTGCATGACTAGGCCAGAAATGAATGATTCGTTTCGGATGGTTCTGACTCGAGCAACATCTAAGTGGTATGGCCATATCTCAACAACAATTTCACCTATTTTGACATTATCTGGAGCATCAGTTAGGATGATGTCTTCTTTTTTAATTCCGTATTGTTGCAGCTTTTTCAGGCAGTGTTCTACCAGTGGCTCTGGATTGTTGTGATTTATTGCCCAAACAGTGCCAGTGTACTCGATTTTTTCCAACTTTTCTTCATCTCAAGGTGGGGGTATATCTATGCTGAGCTTAGGACTTTAAGTGTCATGGTGCTCATCACCCTTGATAGGCGCCTTATCTTGTTTGAAACAGTCTTGTCAAATTCCTCAGCGGATTTTGCGTGGATTTCAATTATGATGTCGTATGCACCAAATGTCAAATAACAGTTTTTTACTTCAGGGATCTGCTTTATCTCTTCCAACAGGTATTCTTCTGCACCCAAGTCGCAGTTTAGTAAAACAAAACCAATCTCCATACCATTACTTACCTCAAACTTTTAAAAACGTTACCAGCGTCTTCTCTGTGCTGGCTTTGTTGTGTGGTGTACAGAACGTCTATTGTCTGAGTTTTGCTCTCTGATTCTTCCTTCAGGTGAGCGCTCTGACCTCTGATCTCTTTCCTCATGTCTTCCTGATCTACTATAACCTCCGTCTCTTCTCCCATAACCGCCATCTCTCTTACCA